>CAIYOZ010000422.1 GCA_903927945.1 uncultured Bacteroidales bacterium
AAGTAGCTCAGTTGATAGAGCATTAGCCTTCCAAGCTGAGGGTCGCGGGTTTGAGTCCCGTCTTTCGCTCTTTAAAAAGAGATACTAACTTCGGTTAATATCTCTTTTTTTGTATGAGCTGTTAAGTTATATTTGTAAATGAACACGAACTGAAAGAACATTCACGGGCCCTCTGTCTTTGTTGTATCCCGGATTTATAATATGCTGGTAAGTTCCGGTTAATGAAATGTTTTTTGACATCAGAAAAGAATAATAAAACTCTGTCAAATTTTCCAATGAATAATTCAGATTCCCGTCTCCTAATTCAAAACCCTTTCCTCCATCTTTTAAATAATTTATATGTGAGGCTGAAAGACCTGAAACCACATTTGCCAATCCTATAGTGTCATCAGGCCTGTTCCATCGATTGCCTTTTGCTGAAATACCCAGGCTTACAGTGCGGTCTATTTCTGTGAATACCCATGTTTCATTTTTCCCATCATTCCATCCAGCCCTGAAAAATACTCCCAGGTCATTGTTGATAGCTTGTTCGTCATTCATACAGAAACCATACTTAACGCGGCCATTCTTTCTGGTGGTAGTAATGTCAGGGAAAGATGGATTAAGTGTCAAGCTCTCGTTGTAATTGCCCATATTACAGATGTTCAGATACGATTCCAACCGTATGGCTCCTTTCTTTCCAGAAATTAAATAGTTGCGGGTATATTCAAGAGTTTGCGATCCCGCTTGACTGATGTTCCAATTCATATCCATACCATTTGCCGTTTTTGGCAATAGTGAAAAATCATAACGAATTTCATTTTTTGGAGTAACCCATTCTAACACGATACTTGGTGTATAGCCCCTGGTATTGGCTGCGAAATCCCAGGCACCATTGCTCATCAATCCCCAACTCATAAACTGGGTTCGTGGATCATGGCTATACGAGTTTAAATCAAAGAAATCAGCCAGACAAATTTTCCCGACAGTCAGTGAAATATAGTTCGTCGGAATCTTTCCCGAAAGCTGATTCTGGTTGCTCCCTTGATAGTCAGTTTCCCTGTTTAATGGAAATAATTGTCTAAAATAAAGGCGTGCAAGCTCAAATGTTGGTGCCGGATTCCCTATCCTATAGGTTTCACCATTTGTAGACGCACCTACGCCAAATGAACCGCTCAAGCCCGATCCACTAGCTACTTCAAGATTCAGATAAATACTTGCCCCTTGCCATAACCTGGCACCTAAAAAGAGGGTATAAGTAGTCGATATCTCTGTTTCTTTCTGGTTTGTCAAACTATTTGCTCCACTGTATTTAGCTGAAAATGCTGGTTTATATTGAGTTATAAAGGTCGATTGGCCATGAACGCTGAATTTCTCTTCCTTAGTTGAATCGATTGCCTGTTGGGCAACTATTTTTAAGCTGCTTATAAAAAATACAGAAAATATCAGTCTAAACTTATTCATACTATCAGCTTGAGGGGTATATGACAATAGAACGTTCTACATGATAGAATGTGCTAATATACAGTTGAAAAGGTAATTATTTAATGATTTGAAGGTAAAAATAAAACCTGATTTCAGTATCACCTATTTATAAGTGGTCCCAAACTCAGGTTTATTATAATTGGAAATTAGCTATCAGAAGAATGACGAAGCAAACAGGGCAATGGTAAGGCCAATTAAAACAGAAATAGTAAACCAACCAAAGATGTTTTGCATAGGTTTATTTACATATTCTCCCATTACTTCTTTATTGTTTACAATCAGGATCATGCAGATTAATACTACCGGTAACAGTACTCCGTTGGCAACCTGCGACCACAAGGTGATGAGAATCAAGGGTGCGTTTGGTATCAGGATAATAGCTGCTCCAATGATGATGATGAATGTGAATAACCAATAGAACTGTGGTGCTTCTTTCCACTTTTTATCGATCCCGGCTTCAAATCCAAAAGCCTCACACACATAAAAAGCAGTTGCCACCGGCAGAATGGTTGCTGAGAAAATGGATGCAATAAAGAGTCCAAATGCAAAAGTTGCCGATGCCAGGTTACCTGCAAGTGGTTTCAATGCCATGGCAGCATCCTTAGCCTCGTTAATTTTGATACCGTTTATGTGAAGAGTAGAGGCACAGGCCACAATAATGAAAAATGCAACGACTACGGTGATAACACTGCCGAAAATCACATCGGCAAGTGTATACTTATAATCAGTGATCTTTAAACCCTTTTCTATTACCGCCGACTGCATGTAAAACTGCATCCAGGGTGCAATGGTAGTACCGATAATTCCAATGACTATGATCAGATAATCCTTTGTAAATTTAATGTCCGGCTTGATCATGGCATGTCCGATTTCATGCCAGTGAGGTTTTCCCAATAAGGCCGAAATAACGTATACAAGTAAAAAAGCACTGAAAAGAAGGAACACCCGTTCACTGAATTTATAGGTGCCTTTTACTACCAGCCACCAGACCAGCACCGCTGAAATAGGTACACTGATGTATTTGCTCACGTCAAAGACCTGCATACTACCGGCAACTCCGGCGAATTCAGTGGTTGTATTGCCTATGTCGGCTATTAAAAGTCCCACGAAAATAAAGAAGGTAATCTTAACCCCTGCATATTCCCGAATCAGATCGGCCAATCCTTTCCCCGTTACAATCCCCATGCGGGCATTCATTTCCTGAACCACCACTAATACCAGAAAGGCTGGGAACATGGTCCAAAGCAGATTATAACCATATAAGGCACCCGCCACAGAATAGGTGGTGATTCCACCGGCGTCATTGTCAACGCTCCCTGTAATTATTCCCGGACCCAATATGGCCATGAATATGAGTATATTCCGCCATATGTTTTTTCGCCTTTTTGTAAATTCGTTATTGTTGATTAACGCCATGACCTACCCCCTTTTCTTGTTTTGCCTTTTAATAGTAAATCTTCTACAATGTCATCAATGACAACCATGCCCATCAATATGTTTTGGGCGTCCGTTACAGGTATTGCTAATAAGTCATATTTGGAAATGATGGATGCCAGCATGTCAATCTTGTCTTCATCCTGTACACTGATAAACTGCGTATTCATAATTTCTGCCAGCGTCATTGAAGGTTGAGAGATCACAAGGTCCCTGAGTGATACTGTTGCTACCAGTTTTTCATCTGAATCGATGATAAATAACGAATAGATCATATCAGCTTCCGGTTTTTGAAGGCGTAGTTCGTTCAATGTTTCTTCAATGGTCATGGTTTCACTGAACGAAAGATAATCGGTGGTCATAATACTTCCTACCTCTTTGTCTTCATACTCAAGTAATTCACGCACCTCTTCGGAGGATTCTTTTTCCATCTCGTTCAGCAGCAGTTCAACCTTTTCATCACCTAATTCATCCATCAAGTCGGCAACCTCATCCGCCGGCATTTTTTCCAACACATCAGCAGCTTTACTAATCGAAAGACTTTCGATCATCTGAGCCTGGGCATAAGGTTCCATTTCTTCCAATACATCGGCAGCCTTTTCTTCATCCAACGATTCGAAAACCTTGGTTCGCGACAAAGCTCCCATTTCTTCAATGATATCTGCCAGATCGGAAGGATGTAATAATTGAAGTTTGCTAATGGAGTGGGAGAGCTTGATATTGAAATTGGAGGTGTCGAAAGCCTCTACATCATCCCATAGGATAAACTGGGACGGCAGGTTTGTTTTAAAGAGCCCCAGCAGGTTATTGATAAGCCCGGACACACCTAACCGTCGCAACAATCCTTCGGTGCTCACGTCTACTGCAATGGCATAGGTAGCTGTATCAATGGATACCAACCGGATATCGTTTACACGTACCAGTTTTCGTCCGTTAATATCTACAATCTGTCTGTCGAGTATGTTTTTTGCCAACGGAAGGCAATTTTCCAGAATTGATTCGGGAAGTAATTCAGCCTGACTACAAATAAAGGAGTAACTTCTTTTTTTGTTTTCAATTTTGATATGCTCAAAGTTCAGGTAACACAGTTCACCCTCCATTTTGGTCTTTATCCCGACTATGATGGGTCTGAATGTCTCATCGTGAGACTGTCCGTGATGAGCTGTGTTAACAAAAATGTCTATGACTTTTCCTAACCGGTTTCCGTTCAGGTCATAGATTTTCGAGCCAATTACCTGGCTTAAGTAAAATGTAATTTGTGATGTCATTTGTCACCTCCTTTTTTTTGTAGATTCAGAAGGTTGACTGTGGGTGAGATGCGAACAGGCGACCTTTTAAATCAGGATGATTTTTACTAAATTTCGTATCGCAGGGTCGCCGTCCATTTGGATTGGTTTTTTTTGATTTCGGCGCAAAGGTAGTCTATTTTCTTTAGGAATAGTAAACACCTATTGATTTTAACGTTATTTTTATTCTTCTTGTTTTTTATTCTTTCTTATCTTTAACTGGTTTCTATCTTACTTCGTTTCTATGTATAAAGAGGTTTTAGAGTGACTTGAGTGAGGGTTTCGAGGGGTTTCAAAGGGCTGCATCCCTCGGAACCCTCGGAACCCTCACTGAACCCCCACTGAACCCCCTCTGAACTAAAAATGAAAGACAGTAAAAGGAATTAATGGAATCGTTGATTTAGATCAAGACGCAACTTGATAAAAAAACAGTACCGATGTTGTCCAATAGAAAGTCAGTTATCTGAACGAGAAGCCTGACATAAAAATATATAATTTCATTGATTTTTAAATGCAGATTCGTGTATCTTCTACAAAAAACCGGTAGTACCTCTAAATATAGTTATTATACGAACATTTCGATTTTAAAATGGTTGAAACTATCGATAGTTTGATTTTACTGATGACCCTTGATTTGAGAAAATGGTAAACTGATTTATTGAAACCGGTATAAATGGATAGTACCCCAGTTTGCTTCAGAAGAACTCGATTTTGAATATTTCTGACTTCATTAAATATACAAATAGCATAATATAAAACTTTTCCGATTATGTTTGAAGATAACTTAGATTCCAATTATGAATCATCGGATTTTGAAATTTGGTACAACGAAAATTATATGTTTTTTGAACGGGAAACCGATATACTGGAAGGACCAACACTTGATATTTCCTTGTTCTACAATGGAGTGTATATGCCGGTTATGCAAGAATTAGCCCCATCGGTGCGCAAGCTAATGACAAGGCAATACCCGTTGATTGATTTGGAATTTCGCCCGTTAGTGTTGAACTATATCGATTGGGTAGTCTCCATGGCAGGTCACCGTTTTCTGATGAATCTTTATCAGCTCATTCAGGATCAAAAAGATGGTGTCAACTTACGGGAGAAATACCCTGATTTTGAGAGTTGGATTGGGTTTTATGCCCGACCCGGTGAGCCGGACTTAGTGACAGAAGTGAATTATACGAAATTCACCACTTATTCCGAAGAGGAAAAAAAAGAACTGATCGATGCCGAAAATAAAAATATTACCGAATTCTTCGAAAAGGAACAGCTTTTAAAAAAAGAATACTACGATATCATTCAACCCCTTGTATTTAAATACTATCCTGCATTACAGGACCTGGATTATGATGGTTGGATTATTTATTCTGTTCATATTCGGGAAGATTATGAAGATTATAAATTCAGATGTGAACATATCGAAACATTTATAGAATATGAATTCCAGGAAGAGGATATAAATTTACGCTATGATGAATTTCAGGCAAAATTCCGCATTAAATACAATGAAAAGTGGGAAAAGGATCATTCAATCCCTGAAAACAGAAAAAGGAATAATAGTCATACACAAAATGATCTATGACATATTCCTTCAGTTATAAGATTGCATATTTCACTATGAAATCGATTAACCATCCGGGATAAACCCCCAATACCAGGATGGAGATGGTAACGAAAGCCAATGTCACCTTACCCAATACTGAAACTGAAGGTAAAAGATTTTCATTAGCTACTGAGAACATGCTGGTAATTACCCTCAGGTAATAATACAAACCAATGACACTGTTGATAATCATGGAGAAAATCAATATCCACAAACCGGCTTTCATACCTTCGAGTATCAAATAAAATTTAGCAATAAAACCTGCTGTGATTGGTATTCCTGCCAGCGATAATAAACAAAAAGTCATTACAATGGCAATCCAGGGTTTCTTCCAGAAAAGGCCTCTGTATTCCTCTATATTTTCGGCTTCCAGTTCTTTTGTGGATAGAAGGGATATTACACCAAAAGCCCCAATCGTGGTAATGAAATAGGTGATCAGATAAAAAATGGCAGCCTGTATGCCTTTATCACTGCCGGTTAACAGGATGATAATTAAATATCCCATGTTGGCAATGGAGGAATAGGCAAGCAGCCGTTTAATATTCTTTTGTTGAATAGCCAGTAAATTCCCCACAAACATGGATAGAACGGCAATCCCGGAAATAACAATGAAGATGGATTGATTGTCGAAACCACGGATATTAAAAAAGAAGCGGATGAATACAGCCATGACTGCCCCTTTCGAAACCGTAGCGATATAGGATGAAACCGGTGCGGGAGCTCCCTGATATACATCGGGAGTCCACATATGAAAAGGTACCAATGCCAGCTTGAAACCAATGCCTACCAGCATCATTCCAACCCCGAAGATAAACAGTAATGGCAATTGATTCAAATGTCTTATAGCAATTTCAAGGACTGAAAATTGCATGCTGCCAAAAGTGATATAAATCAATCCCATCCCAAAGAGTAAAAAGGCCGAAGATACCGATGCCAATACCAGGTATTTGATTCCTGCTTCTATCGAACTGTCCTTTGTCTTTTCGAAGGCGATGAGGATATACAACGAGAGCGTCAACGTTTCTATTCCCAGGAAGAAAAGTATAAAATGATTGGCTACTGCCAGCAATGAAGCACCGAGCGTAGAGGTGAAAAGTATAATGTAATATTCCTCACGGATACCATCGAGTTGTTTTAAATAATCGTAGGAAAGAAAGATTACTAACAAGGCTGAAATCAATATTATTGTTATGAAAAACAGGCTATACCTGTCTACAAGGAATAGTGGCGCTATGGAATGAGGAATTACCGGAAGGATAAATACGATCGAAACGATGGCAGCAACTATCGACAGAACCGAAAAACCAAAGACAACCTCATAATTCCTATAGATAGAAATTACAATCATAATAATGATCGGTGCTAATGCCAGAATCAGGAATGGTGATAAGCTCAGAAAATCTGTCTCGGTCATAAATAAGTTGTTTATTTATAGAAATATAATTTGCTTTTCAAATCTGTTTCAACCTTTAGGTTTTCACTGTTTAGTTGAGTTTTTTCATTATGTTCATCCAGGGTTTTCAATAAAGCTGGTTTTGCAATGTTAAAGACCGGTTGTGGGTAAAATCCAAGCCCGGCAATTACGATAACCAATGAAACTGCAATTGTTTTTTCACGAATGGAGAGATCATTCATTTTCCAATCGGTATTTTTGACGCCATAAAACACTTTTTGGAGAATTCTCAACGAATAGAGCGTTGCTGCTATCAGCCCGATACAAGCCAGGACAGACATTAGAACATTTGATTTGAATGCCCCTAAAAGAATCAGCAGTTCTGCAATGAAGTTTCCTAATCCAGGTAATCCCAGGGAAGCCATGGAAAAGATCAATCCAATGGCACCCATAAAAGGTGCTTTCTCCCAAAGACCTCCCATCTTATTAATATCCCTGGTATGAATCCTTTCAGAAAGTTGACCTGCCATGATAAATAAAGCACCTGTGCTGATACCATGGGCTATCATTTGAATTACGACCCCTTGATAGGCCAGCTCGTTAAAAGAAAAGACACCCAATATCACAAACCCCATATGACTGACACTGGTGTAGGCAATCAGCCTTTTCAAATCGGTTTGTGCAAAGGCGAGCTTGGCACCGTACAATATACCAATAACTCCAAGGATCATTCCAATGGGCGCAAAAGAAGAGGAAGCAATAGGGAAAAGGGGAACTATAAAGCGCAATAATCCATAGGCTCCTGTTTTTAAAAGTAAGGCTGCGAGAATTAAACTACCGGCCGTTGGAGCTTCGGTGTGTGCATCCGGTAACCAGTTATGCAATGGAACTACCGGTAATTTTACCAGAAAAGCTGCCAGAAATCCGGACATGATCAGTAAGCCGGTAGATGCTGACATATGGGTACCCAGTAATTGAATATAATCAAAAGTATAAATTCCGGTTGAATTTCCATGAACGAAATAAAGTGCCAGAATAGAAATGAACATCAATAAACCGCTTGCCTGTGTGTACAAAAAGAATTTATAGGCAGCTTTTGTCCTGTTCTCATGGCCCCAGATACCGATCAGGAAATACATCGGAACAAGCATCAATTCCCAGAAAAAATAAAACAAAAACAAGTCAAGTGATAGAAATACACCGACTATACCGGCCAGGATAAGCAATAAATTGAAATGAAAGAATCCTACCCTGGAATTAATTTCCTTCCAGGAAATGAGAACTGAAATGATACCCAGAAAGAATGTCAGCAACAACATGAGCAAACTCAGACCATCCAACGCAAAGTGCACTCCAATGCCAAACTGAAGTATCCAGTGATGTTGCACATCGATCAACCATTTATTGCTGAACGCTACGGTTTGCAATAAATAAATGATAAGCCATACAAGATCAACAATCAACGTAACGAGGGTAATGACACGTGGAAGCACATGATTCAGGTTCCCTGAAATCCAGGCCAGCAAGGCTCCAGCCAATAAGATTAATATGAGATAGATCAGTATCATTTAGTCATCATATAAGTTAATATAACCGCAATTCCAAAAGCAAATGTCAGCAAATACCATCTTAGTTTTCCATTTTGAGCAATGCTTAAAACTTCGTTACCGATCAGAGCCATGTTTGATATCGAAATATTAATCTGATCAATAAAATCTTTCTTGTCAATTTCAGCCAGCCATACAACCGGTCGGACAATGAGAATGTCGTATACTTTATCGAATCCAAATCCAATTTCAAAAAAATGATGGATTTTGCTATGGTTGAAGCTGTCAATAAAAACAGGCTTCTTATAATAAAACAGGTATGCCAGATAGATACCACTAAGGGCTATCAAGGAGGAAATCAATTGAAACAGCCATTCAAGATGTTCTACATTTTTGATGCCAACTACCGGTAATGATTGATTAATCAGGTTTGAAAACAGATGAAAATTACCCAATGAAGCCGGCAATTCAATAAATCCCCCAAATAAGGAAAATACAGCCAACACCACTAACGGTATTGTCATCAGATACCCTGCCTGAAAGGATGGTTGTGTCTTAGCCTCACCAAAGAAGGCAATAAAAATCATCCTGAATGAATAAAGAGCCGTCAGGAATGCCCCTACAATCCCTGCTATCCATAATACAACACCACCACTAGTTGACGAAAGGGCGAACCACAGTATGGCATCTTTGCTGTAAAATCCGGCAGTAACCAACGGAAGTGCTGAAAGTGAAGCTGACCCGATCAGGAAAGTCCAGAAAACTGCCGGCATTTTCTTTCGCAAGCCTCCCATTTTAAAAATATCATGTTCTTCATTCAGAACTAATATAACCACGCCGGCAGCCAGGAAAAGCAGGGCTTTGAAAAAAGCGTGGATCATAAAATGAAATATTGCCGCAGAATAAGCTCCGACACCCAATGCCAGAAACATATATCCTATCTGACTAATGGTTGAATAAGCCAGGATACGTTTGAGGTCGTGTTGTGTCAGGGCACTGAATCCGGCAATCAATAATGTCAGCGCTCCAATACCGGCAATAAACCCCTGCACGATAGGAGCGAGGCTGAACAGAACATTGGTTCGGGCTATCAAATAAACACCGGCAGTAACCATGGTGGCAGCATGAATCAATGCACTCACCGGAGAGGGACCCGCCATGGCATCGGGTAGCCAGGTTTGTAATGGTACCTGAGCCGATTTACCTAAGGCACCCCCTAGTAATAATACAGCAGTTATGGTAGCTATGGAAGAACCTGCTACCCATTTTGCGGATGCAAGATGCATTATATCCTGTATATTGAAAGTTCCAAAACTTAAAAATAAAATAAAGATACCAATGATCATAGCAGTATCACCGATGCGTGTAATTATAAAGGCTTTACGCGCAGCCGTACCGTTTTCAGGTTCTTTATACCAGAATCCAATGAGCAGGTAGCTGCATAATCCGACACCTTCCCAGCCCAGGTACACGAGCAGGATATTATCGGCCAATACAAGAATCAGCATGGAACTGACAAAGAGATTCATATAGGCAAAGAACCGTATGATTCCTTCGTCTTTGTCCATAAAGCCAATGGAGTAACTGTGAATTAAGAATCCAACAAATGTGATGACAAAACAAAAAACCAATGACAGGGAATCGAGCCTGAAGCTAATATCTGCACTCAGGTTTCCAACTGACATCCATTGCCACAGGGTGATTTGGTATGATTTTATTTCCGGGAGTGCTGAAATTAAATCAACGCTAACAATAACCGTTAAAACAGCAGCTATTCCTATTGATCCTGCCCCAATCCAACCGGCAACTTTTCTGGATAATTTTCCGCTGAAAAGCACCAGGATCAGAAAACTGATCATTGGCAGAGCTGGGATAAGGGCTATTAATGTCTTCATTAGTTACTGGAATGAAATTCTTATTTTCTTATATTCAATGTTTTATTTGATATGAATCCTCATTCATCTTTTAATTTATGAATTGCATCCACATCCAAAGTTTTAAAATGATGATAGACCTGAAGGATCAGGGCAAGTCCAATGGCAACCTCCACCGCTGTCACAGAGAGAATAAAAATAAACATAACCTGGCCATCGGGTTGATTCCAGTGACGTGCTGCAATGATAAACACCAGGCCGGCACTGTTGAACATAATTTCGATGGACATGAGCATGAAAACCAGATTCCTTCGAACTAATAAACCAATCATTCCTAAAAAGAAAAGGATTCCGGCAAATAATATTTGTGTTTCTACAGGTACAGATAGCATAGTCTTATTTTTTTTCGAGAAAACGGTGTAATACTTTTTTCTTTTGGCTTCCTAAGTGATAAGCCCCAATGACTCCTGCCATCAATAGGATTGCCGCAATTTCAACGGCCAGTAAATAAGTTGAAAACAATGATATTCCGACTTGCTTAGGGAGTATCACCTGTTTTCCAACCACAACTGTCGGCATATTTTTCAACGCCAGCAACAAGTCCACCAACAGTATGGATGCCAAAATGGACGGAATGATCCACATTCGGGGATTTATCCAACTCTTTTCCTGTTTTTCTTCCAGCCCGATATTCAACATCATGGTCACAAAAATAAACAGTACCATGATGGCGCCCGCATAAATGATTACTTCCAAGGCTGCAATAAATGGTGCATCCAGTAAATAAAATACCACAGAAATGGCCAGCAATGACAAGATCAGAAAGAGCAAGGAATGAATGGCATTCCTTCCTGAAATAGCCATGATGGTCGAAATAATCGCTATTACCGCTGCTATGTAAAAAAATACTTCCATCTGTCTTGAATTATAGTAACTGTTCTTTAATTTCCTATTTTCTTGTAACCTAATTACCTAACCAATCACCTAATTACCTAACCAATCACTCAACTTAATCAACTTAATCAACCAATCACCAATTAACCAAACTCACGGCATGAGATCGTTCACATCAACCGGTAATTCTTCATTAAGACCTTCCCCTTTCCCTTTTACGCCCATATCAACGCCAGCCTGTTGATAAAAATTATAACCATGATATTTACCTTCCCCTTCGATTAATAAATGCTCTTTCTCATACACCATATTTTGCCGGTCATATTCGGCCATTTCAAAATCAGGGATAAGTTGGATGGCATAGGTGGGGCATGCTTCTTCACAAAAGCCACAAAATATGCAACGCGAGAAATTTATTCTAAAGAATTCAGGATATCGTCTACCCGTTTCATCCTCGGTAGCCTGGAGAGATATGCAATCAACCGGACAGGCAACTGCACAAAGATTACAGGCAACGCATCGTTCGTTATGATCGGCATCGCGGGTAAGAACAATTCTACCACGGTATCTGGGTGGCAGATAGGGCTTCTTTTCGGGATATTCAATTGTTTCCGGTTTATGAAAGATATGTAGAAAAATCAACCATATGGTGCGAAGAATGCTAAACATACTGTTATATTTTAAATTTAAAATATCACTTTATAAAAATTAATATAGCTCCTGTAATCAAAAGATTAAGCAGAGCTAATGGCAATAAAATTTTCCAGCCAAATTCCATCAACTGATCATAACGTGGACGGGGCAACGATGCTCTCAACAAAATAAAAACGCAAATCAAAATGAATGTCTTGAATAAAAACCAGAAAACGGGTGGAAGAAATGATGGACCTAACCAACCACCAAAAAAAAGTGTGGTTATAATGGCAGACATCAATGTGACTCCCAGGTATTCACCTACAAAGAACATCCCGAATTTCATACCTGAATATTCTGAATGGTAACCTGCCACCAATTCACCTTCAGCTTCGGGGATATCGAATGGTAGACGGTGAGTTTCGGCTAAAGCAGCAATAAAAAATACCAGGAACCCAATAAATTGTGGAAATATAAACCAGCCATTTTTTTGTGCCTGAACAATTGAATAAAAACTAAAACTATCGGCCAGCATTACCACTCCCATCAGTGAAAGCCCCATGAAAACTTCGTAAGTGAGCATTTGGGCAGATGCCCTCATGGCACCTATTAAAGAATATTTATTGTTAGAGGCCCAACCTCCCAATACAATACTATACACCCCGAGGGATGAATTCCCAAGAAAAAATAAAATCCCGATATTGGAATCTAACACATAAAACCCGGGACCGAAAGGAATTACTGAAAATGTCAATAACATGGTTATCATTACGATACCCGGAGCCATAACAAAAACAGGTTTGTCTGAAAATGGAGGGATCCAGTCTTCCTTAAAAAACAATTTGACGGTATCGGCAATCACCTGAAAAAGACCAAACGGACCTACTCTGTTAGGACCAAGCCTGTCTTGCCAAAATGAAAGAAGTCTTCTCTCAACCCAAATCAGCCCGGCTGCAATGGATAAAGGAATTAGTAGGACCCCCAGTATAATAAAAATATATTCCATCTGCTTTTTCTACGGTTCAATTGAAAGAAATAATTTATTTATTGGATATTAATGTTTTTTTTTATTTGTGAAACTTTCCTGTTCCAGGTAAATCCAGATAAAGCATTCCCGGTAAATTGACTGAAACCCCTGCCATTCCCTGACCGATACTGTTTTCGATAATGACTACTAATTCCAACTTAGTATTCGCAATTTCAAGTTGAATTTGATCGGTATTATTTACTTTTAAGTCAATGGCATCCTTTAAATTCAAATAAACAAAAGGTGCCGGTATTCTTTGAGCAAGCGTTGAAGCTGATGAGCTTAATTCGTCACTCCCAAAAATCTGATAAACCGGAACAATCAACCATTCTCCAGGTTGAAGTTCTTTGGACTGATTATTCTTTTGAAAGTAAGTTACAGGAGTATTTTCTTTTGGTTCAATTAGCCTGATTCCTGAATCACCTCCTTTCATTTTTCCATTAGGTTCGTCCAAATACTTGTTTACCGCCTGCACCGAATTCCAACCCGGTGACCAGTAAAACGGAACCAACGAAGCAGGTGCATTTTCCTTGCTTCCTTCCATTGTAAAAGCTAACGGAGAATCTATGTCAGGTTCAATACCAATTTCACTGACAGCATTTTTTGCATTAATTGATGTTCTGCCACTGTAACGAATTGGCTGACGAGGAATCTTCTCATTTACCATCCGAAAATCAGCATCTGAGAAGTAATTTTTCAACGCTTCAAGATCAGGGAAATCAACAAGCAGGGAATTGACGATATCATCAAATTTCTTCCATTGAACTGTCTGTGTTCCCTTCTTAATCAGGATAAACTCAGTTAGCCAACGCCAGCTTTCCTTTACCTGATCCTTGTTTACGATGGTTTTGTAATAACGTTGTGCCCTGCCTTCATTATTTACTAATGTCCCTTCCGATTCAGCAAAAGTGGCAGCAGGAATTACAATGTCTGCTCGTAAAGTAGTTTTATTCGGAAGCTGATCCAATACTATAATTTGATCACATCGATCGAATAACTGAAGGATGGATTCTTCGGAAGCTCTACGAAACAAATCATTTTCCAGAATTACGAGTGTGTCAATTTTGTCCTTTCCTCCAAACAGTATATCCAATGGATTACCGGGTAAAAAGGCTAATCCCATGCTGTTACATTCAGGTAATACTATACTTAACAAACCTTTATTTTCAATGGATTTAAGTGCCGTGGCAATATTACAGGCTGCTTTGATTACATTTTCATCCCCTGAATGAACACCCGAAATGATCAATGGATTTTTTGCTTTTCTCAGTGTAGAAGCAATCTTTTCTGCCAATGCTTGATGTTCGATATTTTTTAACTTCACTGATGGAGCTTCTGAATCTAGTACTGATGCAACAGCGAATCCCAATTCAGCAATGTTTGTAAAACTTGATCTAAAAGTATCTTTTGCCAATTCATCCAGTGAATCTTTAAAAGGAGTAGCTATAAAAACCGGACTTTTAGAATCCTGGGTAATTTTAATGACCGGATCGGCATTCCAGGAAGGGATACCACGTTTTTCAGCCATTTCTTTCCCTAAATTACGGGTTGCTTCACGAACCGCCAGAGCCATCATAGGGGCAGTATTTACTAAGTCTTCACCTAAAATCAAAATAGCATCTGCTTTTTCAATCTGCTTTAATGAAGGAGTCTTGATTCCGCTTTGTTTCAAAAACTCAAGAATCGTATTTGTAAGTTGTTGTTCTTTCGTAGAGATACCTTTGTTAAAATTATCCTTTCCAACCAAAACTTGCAACGCATAATTTGATTCAAGAGAAGCCCTGGGTGAACCTATACCAATCACTTTACGGTTAGTAGAAAAACTATTGCTTAATACTGAAAATAAGTGTTCATCATCTACATTTTCCTTCTTTTCATTTTTATTCGATCGTATTTGAGGTTCTCGAATACGTTTTTCATCATTTACAAACTCATAACCAAACCGTCCACGGTCACATAAGAAATACCCGTTAACTTCCCCGTTATATCGGCTCATGATGCGTCTCAACGAATCATATCTTTCGCTGGCAATCGTATTGCAACCAACACTGCAGTGAACACACACGGAAGGAGCATTCGATAAATCCCATTTGCGGGTATAGTGTTTCATTAGAGTTTTGTCTGTAAAAACTCCAGTAGGACATACTTCTACCAGGTTACCGCTAAATTCATTTTCGAGAGTACCATCTTCCACTCTGCCAAAATAAATATTATTCCTTGAAGCGAATGCATTCAGGTCTTTCCCTCCTGCATAATCCCTATAGAATCGAACACACCGGTAACATTGAATGCACCGGTTCATTTCATGTTGAATGAATGGTCCAAGATTTTGATTTTGATAAGTTCTTTTCTTGAAATCAAATCGCCGGTAATTATGCCCTGTCATAACAGTCATGTCTTGTAAATGGCATTCTCCTCCTTCATCACAAACCGGACAATCATGTGGATGATTCGTCATTAAGCCTTCAATAACTGCTGCCCGAAATGCCTTTGCATCAATATCATCGATTGAAATAATCAGGTTATCCACGACCGGTTCCATGCACGACATGACAATCCGGCCTTTTTTATCAGTTTCATCCTTGAATTTCTTTACTGCACACAATCGGCATGCTCCCACCGAACCCAATGCTGCATGAAAACAGAAGTGGGGAATGTCCAATCCAAGTGTCAGGCAAGTATCCAATAGATTCTTATTTGGTTCAACTTCGTAATATGTACCGTCAATTTTTATTTTTATCATGATTTCCAGGGACATCTTTTTAGGTTAATATGACTCACAAAATCATCGTAAAAGTATTTCAGACCACTTTGCAATGGTTCTGCTGCACCGGGAGCATGGGCACAAAACGTATTGCCTGGAGCCAGGTATCTGGTTTGAAACTTCAAAATATCTAAATGTTCCATCCGGCCATTCCCTGATTCAATGGTTGCCAACACTTTTTCTACCCAGGGAAGTCCTTCGCGGCAAGGTGTACAAAAGCCACAACTTTCGAGAGCAAAAAATCTTTCTATGTTATGAAGGAATGCCACCGGACAGGTTTTATCATCCAGAATAATCAATGTACCCGTACCCATCCTGCTACCTGCTGCAGCTACCGTGCTAAAGTCCATTTGTATGTCTAAATGTTCTTCAATCAGGAAATCCGTGGAGGCTCCACCCGGCAATAAACCTCTGAATCCATAACCGTCCAGCATTCCACCCGCATGGTCCTCTATTAATTCGCGAAATGTTGTTCCTAAAGGCAATTCCCAGAGTCCCGGATTTTTTACTTTCCCACTGACACCATACAATTTTGTGCCGCCAGTAGCTGTCAGACTCAATCCCTTAAACCAATCTGACCCATTCATTACAATATGAGATAACCATGCCAGAGTTTCCACGTTATTTACGACAGTCGGTTTTCCAAATAGCCCACTGATAGCTGGAAAAGGTGGCTTTGTCCGTGGTATGGCTCTCTTACCTTCCAGGGAATTCAATAAAGCTGTTTCCTCTCCACAGATATACCTGCCTGCACTCGAATGTACTTTTAATTCAAGATTATATCCGGTTCCAAGTATGTTTTTCCCTAATAAGCCGGCATCATAAGCTTCTGTTATAGCTTTTCGGAGTTCTGTTTCCGCTTTTTTATAAGCCCAACGCAGGAAAATATACGCCGTCTGAGCCTGAATGGCATAGGCTGCAATGATCATTCCTTCTATAAGTTGATGAGGATTCCCTTCCAGCAAATAACGGTCTTTAAAGGTTCCGGGTTCCATTTCATCAGCATTGCATACCAGATATTTGGGATATGATTTTTCTGTGTCCATAGAAACTAAGCTCCATTTCACACCAGTAGGAAAGCCGGCACCTCCTCTACCCAACAGATTTGAAGTCTTTACCAGATTGGTAACCTCCATGGGGGTCATTTCCTTCAGGACTTTTCTTGTTCCTGCATATCCACCAACTTTCTGATAATCTTTCAGATTTAACGGGGTTGTTTCGTGACTTATATGTTGTGTTAACGGTCTTTCCATTCTGGATTATTTGTAATTTTCAAGTAATTCTTCTACTATTTCGATCGAAACTCTATTGAAGGAATCATTATTAATCATAATGGCCGGTGCATGGTCACAATCACCGAGACACGATATAGGAAGTAGTGTATAACGATTGTCCGGAGTTGTTTCTCCAAAACGGATTCCCAGTTTTTTGGAGATAAATTCATAAATTGATTCATACCCCATAATCATGCAGGTTATCCCATCACAGAGCAAAATCACGTTTCTGCCGACAGGTTTACGATAAATCCTACTGTAGAAAGTAGCTACACCGTCCACATCTTCATTCGACATATTGAGGAATTGTGCAATATCTTTAACCGATTCATCCGATACCCAACCTTTATAATGCTGTACTATTTTTAATGCATCTATGCATGCAGCCGATGGGTAAGGATAATGATTGATTTCTTCCTGTATTTCTTTCTTTTCTTCTTCAGATAACATAAATATGATTTACTATTATACTATTTACAATTTCCCATTCTCCCAATCAACTAAATAACTTAATCAACTTAATCAACCAATCAACCAATCAACCAA
>CAIYOZ010000423.1 GCA_903927945.1 uncultured Bacteroidales bacterium
AGTGATCCAGCTGGGGCTCGAACCCAGGACCCCATCCTTAAAAGGGATGTGCTCTACCTGCTGAGCTACTAGATCGTTTTTCAAAAGCGGTTGCAAAGATACGCGTTTTTTTCTAATTCGCAAATGCTCTTTGGAATAAACGAAGGAATATTTGAAAACAGAATTATAACCGCTAGAGATACAACAGATTGTGTAGAATAAAAAAAAACGTCCGAGTGGCATTCTCTTTTGAAAAGAGCTTAAATACAGGATTCACCTGAAAATATCCTCCGGAAGTGATAGGTATTTTGGCTATCCATCGTCTGAATTGTTATAAAATATAGTATCTTTGTACTCATTCACATAAAAATTGCTTAAATTTTGGATAGTTTCACTTACATCCTGTTGACGTTGATTTTCTCGGCCTTCTTTTCGGGGCTAGAGATTGCCTTCATCACTTCGAACAAGCTAAGGTTTGAGCTGGATAAAAAGCAACCGAACCTTACCTCCTCTATCCTATCCATCTTCTATCGTCACCCCCAGCAATTTATTTCCACCATGTTGGTTGGCAACAATGTCTGCCTGGTTATCTATGGCCTTTTGATGGCCAAATTAATGACGCCTTGGTTAAGTCCGATTGGGAATGAACTATTAATCACCCTGATTCAAACCATACTTGCCACCATCATTGTGTTGATCACGGGTGAATTTCTGCCAAAGACTATTTTCAGGGTCAATCCGAACTTGTGGTTACGCATTTTTTCATGGCTGTTGCTCATCTTTTTTGTGATCTTATATCCGATATCGGTATTCAGCACCTGGCTTTCAATCGGCATATTGAATGTATTCCGCATTAAAATCAGCAAGAAAACCCAGAAGAATGTATTTTCACGTATCGATTTGAATTATCTGATTCAGGAAAGTTTTGATAGCCAGGAGAGTGAAAAAGAACTTGAAAATGAGGTTAAGATTTTTCAGAATGCACTGGACTTTTCGAAAGTAAAGTTGCGCGATTGTTATGTTCCGCGAACCGATATCATTGCCCTGGATTACGACACCAATGTGGAGACGTTGAAGCAGACCTTCATCGAAACAGGTTTATCAAAAATCCCGATTTTCAAAAACGACATCGACAATATTATCGGGTACATCCATTCTTCCGAAATGTTTGAACACCAGAGTGACTGGAAGAAGCAGATCAATCAGATACCTATAGTCCCTGAAAATATGGCAGCCCAGAAACTGATGAAAATCTTCCTGCAACAAAAGAAAAGTCTAGCCGTTGTGGTGGATGAATTTGGAGGAACAGCAGGGATTGTAACACTGGAAGATATCATGGAAGAAATCTTTGGGGAGATAGAAGATGAGCATGACAACATAGATTATGTGGCGGAGCAGACTGCGGAACATGAGTATATTTTCTCCGGAAGGCTGGAAGTTGAATCAATCAATTCAAGGTTCAACCTGAATATACCGGAATCGGATGCCTATGAGACCCTGGCAGGTTTTATATTGCATAATCATCAACATTTCCCGAAATTAAATGAAATCATACGCATTGAAGGGTTTACGATTAAATGTGTGAAAGTAACCAACAATCGGATAGAACTGGTGAAACTGGCGACAAACCAATGAACCCGGATATTGAAGTGTTTAAAGGAGGAAAAATAGGGAAATCTGAGAGAAAAAGACAAAACGTTTTCAGATAAACATTTTTTTTTGTATATTCGTACCCTCAAAATAAGTGAAAATTAAAAACTAAAAAAATACAAATTAATTTCAAAAAATGGCTACATTAGAAAAGATTAGAAGCAAAGGAGTTTTACTGGTTGTAGTGGTAGGACTTGCGTTATTAGCCTTTATTGTAGGCGATTTCCTGAAAGAGGGATCCACCTATTTTAACAAGTCTCGCGAAACAGTGGCGAAGATTGTTGGTGAGGATATTAACATCAAGGAATATTCCGCAGCCATCGATCAGATGACGGAAGTATACAAAATTGAAACCGGAAAAACCGAATTGAACGAGGAAATGATGACTCAACTCCGTCAATCAGTATGGGAAAGTATGGTGAATGAGAAAATTTTGAATGCAGAAGCTAAGAAATTGGGACTCTCGGTGGGTAAAGAAGAACTTTCCGATCGTTTAATCGGAAACAACATTCACCCTTTGATACTTCAACGTCGTTCTTTTGCCGGAGAAAACGGTCAATTCAGTCGTCCACAGCTTGTTCAGTTTTTAAACAGCCTGGATCAAACTCCTACCAGCCAGGAAATGAAGGATCAAATTGCGAAAGCAAAAAACTATTGGTTGTTCTGGGAAAAAAATGTAAAAAACAGTATTCTACAGGAAAAATACAATGCCTTAATTTCAAAATCGGTAACTGCAAACAGTATCGATGCTAAAATGGGCTACCAGGATCGGAAAACAAGTGTGGATGTATCCTACGTGGTTCAGCCTTACTTCGCGGTTCCAGATTCGGTTGTGAAAGTGAGCAGCAGTGAAATCAACGATCGCTATGCAAAACAAAAAGCACAATACAAACAAGATGCCAACTGTGGTTTCAACTATGTGACGTTCGACATCAAGCCGATGAAAGAAGATTATATGGAAGCCGAGAAATGGATGAATAAGTTGAGTACTGAATTTAAAACCACTGATGACGTTGCCGGACTGGTCAATTCAAATTCAGACATTATGTACGATGGACATAATTATTCTGAGAAGTCGGTGCCGGAAGCATTGAAAGGTTTTGCTTTCAGCGGAACCACCGGAGCAGTTTATGGCCCTTCATTTCAAAATGACACCTATATGATGGCTCGCATCATGCAATCGGGAATCATGCAATCGGATTCAGTGAAATTGCGTCATATCTTCTTGTTGACAAAAGATGCTGCAAAAGCGGACAGCTTAGTGGCAGCCATTCATGCAGGAGGAGATTTTGCCGCATTAGCCAAAAAGTATTCGGCAGTGAAACAAACTGCTGCAAACGGAGGAGAAATAGGATGGTTGACAGAAGGTATGCAGGGAGTGGATAAAGATATTACTGCAAACGCTTTTAATAAATCTAAAAATGAAGTGTTCACCATTAAGAATGCCCAGGGTGTCCAGATCATGCAGGTAGAAGATAAAACAGCCCCACGCCGCAAAGTGAAATTAGCAATCCTGGAACGTAAAGTTGTTCCAAGCAGCAAGTCTTACAGTAAAATCTACAATGATGCAAAACAATTTGCAGTTGACTTACAAGCTGATAACTTTGACAAAAAAGCCAAGGAAAAAGGATATGTCGTTCATCCTGCAAGTGAAATACTTCAAAGTGTCGATAAAATTGCCGACATACCACAATCCCGTCAGATTATCCGTTGGGTGTTTAAAAGCAGCAAGAATGATGTCTCCGATGTATTCGATTGCGGTACTAAATTTGTGGTATGTATGACCACTGAAGTGAATAAAAAAGGATATCGCTCGGTTGATAAAGTGACTGATCAGTTGAAAGCTGAAATCATCAAGGATAAGAAAGCTGAAATGATGATTAAAAATCTTTCTGCAGAACTTACAAAATCCCCTTCACTGGAAGGATTAGCCACTTTCCTGAAAGATTCAGTCAAGACAGCCAAATCGGTTAACTTTGCATCTTATCAATTTGGTGTTGCCGGATTCGAACCAACTGTTATCGGGAAAGTAACTGTTTCTGCCTTGGGAAAAGTTTCAACACCTATCAAAGGAAATGCAGGTATTTACGTTGTTCGTACTTCGAACAAACAAGTAAACCCACAACCGTTCGATGTGAAGATGGAAAAAATGCAGTTGAACAGTCGTATGAGTTATTCATTGCCTTATATGATCATTCAGGATATGAAAGACAAAGCGGATATCGTGGATAATCGTCTGAACTTCTTCTGATAATTAAAATCGGTTTTCTATAAAATAATGAAAACGGAATGATTAATTTCATTCCGTTTTCTTTTTATCCTTAAGTTTACGTAACTTTGCAAAAGAGGAATGAGGAACCCCAAGCCCCTGAAGGGGATGTAAAGAGTGGAAGCAGGGGTTTAATTAGAGTTAGTTTTTTGTTAAAAGTGCTTATCAACCTATTCAACTTGATCAACTTATTAAACTCAATCAACTCAATCAACTCAATCAACTTATTTATCTTAATCAACTCAATCAACATAGTCAACTCATGAATAAAACAGCACTGGTTGGTAAAACCTACGAAGAATTAAAGACGATAGTTTCGGAACTGGGCATGCCAGCGTTTACTGCAAAACAATTGGGTGAATGGATCTATAAGAAACGTACATTTACCATAGCGGAAATGACTAATATTTCTGCTAAAAACAGGGAACTGCTTCAAGAGCAGTATGAAGTTGGTCGAACATTACCAGTGCAGGCACAAGCTTCTACCGATGGTACTATAAAATATCTTTTCAAAACGGAAGGCGGGCATTTCATTGAGGCTGTCTACATTCCGGAAGAGGATCGGGCTACGCTATGTGTATCCTCTCAAGTAGGCTGCAAAATGGGTTGCGTATTTTGTATGACCGGTAAACAAGGATTTATAGCACAACTTACCACCGGGGAAATCATGAATCAGATCATGTCGATTCCTGAAGCAGAAAAACTTACCAATATCGTGTTCATGGGTATGGGTGAGCCCTTTGACAATACATTGGCTATGCTGCGTTCGCTTGACATTCTGACTGCCGATTATGGGTATGCCTGGAGTCCAAGGCGTATCACAGTTTCTTCGATCGGGTTAATCCCCGGAATGAAAGTATTCCTTGAAAAAACCAACTGTCATTTGGCGATTAGCCTTCATTCTCCTTTTACACAGGACCGCTTGCTTTTAATGCCCATAGAGAAGACCTACCCGATCAGTAAGGTATTGGAGGAGCTGCGTAAATATGATTTTAGCAAGCAACGCCGTGTATCGTTTGAATATATTTTATTCGATGGAATAAACGATACCATGCGTCATGCAGTAGAACTCGTAAAAATACTCAAAGGAATAGATTGCCGGGTGAATTTAATTCGCTTCCATGCCATCCCAGGAGTTGATTTAAAAAGCTCGAGTCCTGAAAAGATGACTTTCTTCCGTGATTACTTGACTAGCAATGGTGTTACATCCACCATTCGCCGTTCACGGGGAGAAGATATTTTTGCAGCTTGTGGCATGCTTTCCACACTGGAGAAAGAAAAGTCAGAATCGAAAAACTAAGTATTTTATCTCCGAACTTTCATATCCATTCTTTCATTTATATTCATATACATTCATCTATGGGTCAAAAAATGCGTTCTCTTTGGATGGTAGCTTTGCTAGTAATTGGCATTAACTTTTCTGTGGTTGCTCAAAAGACACTCGACAGTCAGATATCTGATTCACTCACAATCATTGCAAATAGCTATACCCGGGTAGGAAAAGTAAATATAATTTTCAGTCCGAATCCTAAATCCAATGTGATTACTATTTTAGCGAATGAACGCTTGGGGTATATCCCTTTCCGTCCCGAAAATGTAAAGCGAATTTACAATGCCCTATCAAAAATATTAGCCCATAAATATCCGGGATATTCAATTGTATGTCAGGTTGATAATCAAAATATAGAATGGTTAATCCCAAACTTTTATCGAAAAGTCAATATTGATCCTCAAAAGAAGTTCACAGTACCTGTTCTTGCGCATCCGTTGGTTACGAATACTTCGCGTCCTTATTCAATTCAAGAAGGGTTAGAAAGCCGGAATATTGCACTTTGGCAAAGTCATGGCAGGTACTATGACCTGAAACAAGCACATTGGGCGTGGCAACGTGCCAGAGTATTTCAGGTGGTGGAGGATTTGTATACCCAGTCGTATGTATTGCCTTATTTGATCCCAATGCTCGAAAATGCAGGTGCGAATGTGTTGCTCCCCCGTGAACGGGATACCCAGGTAAACGAAGTCATAGTGGATAACGATTCCAAGGATAATACATCCCGTTACAGGGAGCAAAATGACCGCAAGAAATGGAAAACTACCGAATGGGTAGGATTTGCAAACCCTAAAAAAGAGTATCTTCAGGGAGAAAATCCATTTCTCCTTGGAACCTCCCGGGTAATACAATCCATAACTAATACCGATGAAACAAGCCATGCCGAATGGATTCCGAATATCCCCGAAGAGGGTCGTTATGCGGTATATGTATCCTACAAAACATTGGAAAACAGTGCCTCCGATGCACATTACACAGTATATCACAAGGGAGGAAAAACCGAATTTACTGTCAATCAAACTATGGATGGAAGCACCTGGTTATACCTGGGTCATTTTTATTTTGACAAAGGTCATAGTAATCAGGCGAAAGTAGTGTTGACAAACCTGAGCTCGGAAGAAGGTAAATTCATCACCGCCGATGCTGTGAAATTTGGAGGAGGAATGGGCAATATTGCCAGAAATCCTATTGTATCAACACCTGACTTAAAACCAATAAGCCCTGACAGTTTAATTGTCAAAATCGATTCATTGAAGCCATCCACTATTTATCAACCTGAAACAAGCCATTATCCCCGGTATACCGAAGGAGCCCGCTATTGGTTGCAATGGGCCGGTGTACCCGACAGTATTTATAGCCACAACAAGGGGCTTAATGATTATAACGATGATATTCAGTCACGCGGTTCCTGGGTAAATTATCTCATTGGCGGTTCATCAGTTTCACCTAATGCCATCGGTTTACATGTTCCGGTGGACTTGTCAATGGCTTTTCACAGTGATGCCGGGGTAACAATAAATGATTCCATTATTGGCACATTGGGAATTTGCTCCCTACGTAATTCAGATGGGAAAACATCTTTCCAGAATGGTGTTACCCGATGGGCATCACGGGATTTGACAGACATTATTCAAACTCAGGTAGTCAGTGATATTCGGACAAAATTCGCACCCGAATGGACCAGAAGAAATTTATGGAACAAATCGTATAGTGAATCACGCGTGCCTGAAGTACCTTCCATGATACTTGAATTACTTTCGCATCAAAATTTTTCGGATATGCGATACGGTTTAGATCCACGCTTCAGGTTTACGGTATCCCGTGCCATCTATAAGGGTATGTTGAAATATATATCATCGGCTAACAATACTGATTATATTGTTCAACCTCTTCCAGTAGAACAATTCAGCAGCCGTTTTTTGGAGAAGAACAAAGTAGAGTTACATTGGCAGGCAGTTGTAGACAGTCTGGAACCAACTGCCCGCGCCGATCAATATGTTCTTTATACACGGGTCGATGATGGTGATTTTGATAATGGTGTGGTAGTAACTTCAAACCGTATTATTACTGTTGTTCAACAGGGGAAGATCTATAGTTATAAAATTACCGCTCTAAATAAAGGCGGCCAAAGTTTTCCATCGGAGATTCTTTCTGTATACAAGGCACCCAAAGAAAAGGGTGAAGTACTTATCGTCAATGGATTTTACCGCTTGAGTGCACCTGCCAACTTTGCGATAGACAGCACCTATGCGGGATTTTTGAATAACAAGGATGCCGGTGTTCCTTATTTGTCTGAAATAAGTTTTGTTGGCAAACAGTATGAATTCAAACGAAACAAACCCTGGGTGAATGATGATGCTCCAGGATTTGGTGCCAGCCATGCGAATTATGAGACCATGGTAATTGCCGGAAACACCTTTGATTTTCCTTTTATTCATGGCAAAGCAATAGAATCGGCAGGATACTCGTTTGTCACAGCAAGTGAAAAAAGTGTGACAAGCGGTGATGTGGATATGAATCAATATAAAATTGTAGATTTAATATTGGGTAAACAAAAGCAAACATTCATAGGTAATTCAAAAAAAGCACCCGAATTTAAAACATTTCCATTAGCTTTGCAGCACTCAATTCAGTCGTATTGCTCGATGGGCGGAAATTTGCTGGTGAGTGGAGCTTACATAGGCTCTGATTTATGTGAGTCGAATGCACCCAGACAAGAAGATAAGCTTTTTATGGAGAACGTCTTGAAATATAAATTTCGAACAAGTCAAGCCAGTGTAGGTGGAAATGTAAAAATAGTGGATTCACCGTATAGTTATTTTAAGAAAACAGCCCTTTCTTATTTTGATCAACCCAATCCGGATTCCTATTTTGTAGAATCGCCTGATGCCATAGAACCTGCCGGAGAAGGCAGTTTCACAATATGCAGGTATGCAGAAAACAATTTAAGTGCAGCCACCGCTTTTTCCGGTAACTATAAAACCTGCGCCTTTGGATTCCCGTTGGAAATACTTCAATCGGAAAAAGATCGTGCTAAAATAATGGAATCTGTCCTATCATTTTTTTCTTCAGTAAAATAATTCATTTATTATTTAAATAACAGAATAAAATTAATACATTTGAGCCCTGTTTGAAACACTGTCAAATGTTTATTTTCAAGTATAAATAAATCGTTACTAAATTTTCAACCTAAATTTATGGAAACAGACAAAATCATTATCGGCATTACACATGGTGATATCAATGGAATAGGTTACGAAGTTATTCTTAAAACCATGTCCGACAGTCGCATGTTGGAGACTTTTATTCCGGTTATTTACGGTTCGCCAAAGGTAGCAGCCTACCACCGAAAGAATCTGGATATTCAGGGATTGAATTTGAACATTGTGAACTCAATAGAAGAAATCAACTTGAAGCGGGTTAATATCATTAATTGTGTCGATGATGAAATAAAGGTTGAACTTGGGACATCAACTCAAGAAGCGGGGAAAGCAGCTTTTGCGGCCTTAGAACGTGCTACCGAAGATCTGAAAAAAGGAGCTCTTCATGCATTGGTTACCGCGCCGATTAATAAAAAAAACATACAGTCAGACAAATTTCATTTTCCGGGACATACCGAATATCTGGAAGAAAAGTTTGGGAAAGATTCTCCGGCTTTGATGATGTTAATCAATGATGTGATGCGGGTGGCTGTGGTTACCGGTCATATTCCTGTAAAAAACATTTCATCAGCGCTTACTGAGAAATTAATTGTAGATAAACTAAAGGTATTAAATGCCTCTTTAAAAAAGGATTTCTCAATCATCAGGCCACGCATAGCTGTATTAGGTTTAAACCCACATGCTGGAGATGATGGGGTAATTGGAACGGAAGAACAGGAAGTAATACTTCCAGCCATTAAACAGGCAGAAAAGCTTGGAATCACCTGTGTAGGCCCCTACCCTGCCGATGGTTTGTTTGGTTCTGGGAACTTCAGTAAATTCGATGCTGTGCTGGCCATGTATCATGATCAGGGTTTAATTCCATTTAAAACGGTTTCCATGGACTCAGGGGTGAATTTTACGGCAGGGTTATCTGTCATCCGTACATCCCCCGATCATGGAACAGCTTATGACATTGCCGGTCATAACCTGGCATCTGAAGAATCATTCAGGCAATCGTTATACATGGCTTACGATATTTATCAAAACAGAATCAGATATGAAGAAATCAATGCGAATCCGCTTAAAACAGAACAACGGGCTGAACGCGGAGGAAGAGTTGAATAGACATTCTTGCTGACATCAAAATTTTAGTTGTAAAAACCACGATATTATTTATTAGTATCGTGGTTATTTTTTGTTGTATTTTGAAATAATGAAAGCAATGTATTCAATATTTTTCTTCCATTTATGAACAATTACCAGATAAAAGCTATTTTACTTTTGATACATGAAAATCAGAAGTATGAAAAATAAAATAATAATCCTACTATTTATTTTACCTTTTATTTATTCATTCCGACCACAATCACAAGCTACTCAAGAGGCTGAAGCTTTAATTCAACGTGTTTTGGAGGGAAACACAAATACATTTGTTCTAAAGGAAATACCAGAAGAAAATGGCATGGATGTATTTGAAATAGAAGCATCAAATGACGGAAAAATTATCCTCCGAGGTAATAATGGCATATCCTTTGCAACTGCTTTTAATTGGTATCTTAAAGAAGTGGCACATGTGAGTTATGACTGGCAAGCTATAAAACCATTAAAAATAGCCGGGAAGTTACCATTACCCCCAACAAAAATTCATCGTTTCTGTGCTGCAAAAGAAAGATTTTTCAACAACACCTGTACATTTGGTTATACATTCGCATACTGGAATTGGGATGAATGGCAGCGATTCATCGATTGGATGGCCATGAATGGGGTGAACCGTCCGCTCATGTTGTCGGGTCAGGAAGCTGTATGGCTACATGTTTGGAAGTCTTTTGGATTGTCGGAACAGGAAGTCTTATCCTATTTTTCCGCTCCGGCTCATTTACCGTGGCATCGCATGGCCAACCTGGATAAATGGGGTGGTCCATTGCCAATCTCTTATATTGAAGGACAAGAGAAACTGCAACAACAGATATTGAACCGTTCGAGAGCCCTTGGAATGAAACCTATCCTGTCTGCTTTTGCCGGACATGCTCCTGAGAATCTCAAAAAGCTTTACCCTTCGGCTAAAATCAATCAGATTGCACCCGGTTGGGGTGGAATGGATGCCACTTATTCCACCTTTTTTCTTGACCCGGCTGATTCTTTATTTGGTATAATTCAAAAAAGATTCCTAGAGGAACAACAAAGACTTTATGGAAACGATCATTTGTATTCAGCCGATCCCTTTAATGAAATCACCCCCCCGAGCTGGGAGCCTGATTATCTGGGAAAAGTAAGTAAAACAATTTATGGCTCAATGTCCGTTATTGACACAGAAGCAGTGTGGTATCAAATGTCGTGGACCTATTATAATGACGCTGAGTACTGGACTCAACCACGTTTTACGGCTATGATCCATTCAATCCCTGTTGGCAAACTCGTTATGCTGGACTACGTATGCGAACAAGAAGAGTATTTCCGCAAATCTAATAATTTCCAGGGCGCACCTTTTATCTGGTGTTATCTGGGAAACTTCGGAGGTAATACCTACCTTGTTTCTCCCCTGAATAAAGTTGCCACCCGAATTGAAGCACTGAAAGGTGTATCGAATTGTGTTGGTGTCGGCGCAACGCTGGAAGGAATCAATGTGAATCCCGGAATCTACGAAATGGTATTAGAAATGCCATGGAGAACCGGTGAAGCTTTTAATCAGGAAAATTGGATAAAGGAGTATGCCATTCGTAGGGCCGGTCACACAGATGAAGCTGTAATAGAAGCCTGGAAAATGTTGAAGCAGGACATATTGGTTGATTCTGCGATAGCGATAGGGAATCATCTGATCATTTATCAGGTTGCACCTATCCTCGACCTGAACAACAGCAACCGGAGAAATAGCACCCAATATCCCTACAGAAATGCTCAACTTGCCAGAGTGCTGGCACAGTTGTTTCAAGCAGATGAACAATCTGTTCAGTCAGATTCCTATAAATTTGACATTGTCAATCTTACCAGGCAGGTATTAGGAAACTATGGCAGGGAAATATATTATGAAATGATGCATGACTACGAACAGGGTAACCCGCACGGTTTTCGGAGGGCTTCTGATAAATTCATAACATTGGGACTTGAATTAGACAGCCTGCTCGGAACCCGTCATGAATTCCTGTTAGGTAAATGGCTGACCGATGCCCGACGCTGGGGCTCAAATGAATCAGAACATGCATACTACGAACGGAATGCACGCGAGATCATTACAACCTGGCATGCACCCGGTGGAGAACTTGACGATTATTCCTGCCGGCAATGGAACGGATTGATGCGGACTTATTATTTACCCAAATGGATAGAATTTATTAAACGGTTAGACCAATCCCTGAAAGGATTAAAATCCTTTGATGCTAATGAATTTACCGGTTGGTGTAATCATTTTGAACAGGATTGGGTAAATAACCCGTCTCCTGAACTTAATGAATTTGAAAATAACAATGCCGTTGAATATTCCTATAAACTATATTTAAAATATCGGTATGAAATCATGTAGTAATAAATAGAGAGAGAGCCTGCATACATTTGCAGACTCTCTCTATTTATTTAAATGAATCCGGAAATTAGAACCGTATTCTCATAGTCATTCCCATGCTACTTACATTCTGATTATTGATGGAAAGTTGTCCTAAATAAGGAGACATTTCCAACTTAATGGATGATGTTTTCCTAAGGCTTTGGGCATACATATTATTCACTTTTGCGACATTTACAGCATCCACTATCGACCAGATACTTACCACAGCCATACCTCCCAAGCCCACTAACAGTGTTCCTACTCCAGCGTTTGAACTTCCGGTATTTCCAGTATTATAATAATCGAATGAATTGGAATATATTTGTGCGAGTCCGACTCCTGCAACAATCGAGCAACAGGTATATCCTCCCAAAAAAGCAACTCCACGTCCTACTTCACCACTAATCATTTGCCCAAGCCCCGGTATTAAAAAGGAACATACCCCGCTTATGGCCGGAGTATAAGGATCATACGCATCAGGTACATATTGACGGTAATCATACTTTAATTTATTTATGCTATAGCGTTGAGCTTCCACATTTGAAATAATTGACAAAAGAATAAAGAATAAAAATAGTGTTTTTTTCATGTTGGTATTATTTGTTGTTTAAGGGTTTTGACTTCAATCCAAAAGAGGATCATACTTATAAATATATTACATTCTAATAAGCAGATTCAAACTGTTGCAGGAAACGAACATCATTCTCCGAAAACATGCGTAAATCCTTCACTTGATACTTTAGGTTGGTGATCCGCTCTACTCCCATACCAAATGCATATCCGGTATATATTTTTGAATCAATTCCACAATTTTCCAGTACGTTTGGATCAACCATCCCACAGCCGAGTATTTCAACCCAGCCTGTATGCTTACAGAACTGACATCCTTTTCCGCCACAAAGGTTACAGGAGATATCCATCTCGGCACTCGGTTCAGTAAATGGAAAGTAAGAAGGACGTAATCGAATCTGAGTATCAGGACCGAACATTTCTTTGGCGAAATACATAAGAGCCTGTTTCAGATCAGCAAACGAAACGTCTTTATCGATGTAGAGACCTTCTACCTGATGGAAGAAACAATGGGCACGGTAGGATATAGCTTCATTCCGGTATACACGTCCCGGGAATATCATGCGAATCGGAGGTTTTTGAGTTGCCATAACCCGTGATTGCACTGAGGAAGTATGGGTACGGAGTAATACATCCGGATTCTGTTCTATAAAGAAAGTATCCTGCATATCGCGTGCCGGATGTTCCGGTGGAAAATTTAATGCACCAAATACATGCCAGTCATCCTCAATTTCAGGACCTTCGGCAATCGTAAACCCTATCCGGCTAAATATATCAATGATTTCATGCTTTACAATGGAGAGAGGATGACGGGTTCCTAGCTTAATGGGATCGGCACTGCGCGTTAAATCAGTTTTCTGATCGGATGCCCCGGAATTGCTAAAACTTTCTTTTAATTCATTGATTTTATCCTGGGCTGCATTTTTCAACTCATTTAGTAATTGTCCAACTTCACGTTTCTCCTCATTCGCCACATTTCTGAAGTCATTGAAAAGTATTGAAATCTCCCCTTTTTTGCTGAGCAATTTAATACGTAAGGCTTCCAGTTCTTCCTGATTGGTAGCTGCCAGTTGGCTTATCTCTTCCAACAGTTGATTTATCCGATTTTTCATTTTTAATTTTTGACTTAGTTCTTTGAAAAGTAAAACCACTGTATATCAAATGCATATTTAAACAGGACCTTCATGGCTTTCTTTCCGTTTTGGTCTACAAAAGTAATCATTTTTCTACAAAATTAAGAGGTGAACCAAAAAAAAGGATAGTAAACCTTTTTATGTCTGAATTTTGCCTTATATTTGTCAAACGAAAAATTAAAAACTATGGATATCGATAATTTACTGCGGTTTTTAAGTGAATTGAAGGCAAACAACAACCGGGAATGGTTTGCCGAAAACAAAGCGCGGTATGAACAGGTTCGTACCGATTTTGAAAACATGTGTAAGGAACTCATCACGGCGATTTCCGCTTTCGATGAGACCATCAAACATGTAGAAGTCAAAGAATGCGTTTTCAGGATTTATCGTGATACGCGCTTTTCAAATGACAAGACACCCTACAAAACTCATTTTGGTGTATATATTGCTTCGGGTGGCGGACGTAAAAGCCAACATGCAGGCTATTACCTGCATCTTGACCCCACAGGTTCTTTTATTTCCACGGGCATTTGGATGCCTGATTCAGGTATATTGAAGGCACTTCGCCAGAGCGTTTACGACAATATCGAAGAACTTAACGAGATACGCACCAATCCTGAATTCTCTCAATATTTTCAGGGATTCTTTGAGGAAGATAAACTCAAGACTGTCCCCCGTGGATTTCCAAAGGACTTTCCGGAAGCTGAACTGCTCAAATTGAAACATTATCTGGTGGATTATCCACTCGATGAAACCATCCTTCATGCCCCTGATTTCGTATCCCGCATAGCCGGAATCACAAAGTGCGCTTATCCTTTCAACCGCTTTCTGAATTACACGGTTGATGAGTTGGTGAAGCATTAAGCATCGAGAATTTACCTTTGACCTTTGACCTTTTTAACAACAAACATTAAACTCTTCATATGATTTTAGATTCTTTACAAAATGCAGGATTGTACGAGACAATCCATCCACGTTTTAAACAAGCTTTTGATTTTTTAGGAACAAACGATCTGAATGAACTTCCACTTGGAAGGATTGAATTGGACGGGTCCAATTTGTTTATCAATGTGTTCGAAATAACAGGAAAGACTGCTGAAACTGCCCGTTTGGAAACACATAATCTCTATATTGATATTCAGATACCTATCACAGGTACTGAAACTATGGGATGGCTGCCAGGCAATAAATTAAAAGAAAATGCCGGTCCCTATAACCCGGAAAAAGATATTACTTTCTTTACTGATAAAGCCTCTTCATTTGCCACAGTCGAACCTATGGATTTTATCATATTTTTCCCTGAAGATGGTCATCAACCGGGTATCTGTGAAGGTCAACTTAAAAAGCTTGTCGTAAAAGTACGGGTATAACTTCTTAAAACGATACGCTTTAATTAATTTGCATGTATCTTTGTGTTCGTTGTTTTTCAAATTCTTGTAACAATACGATAACACTTTCTGCAAGCTGTAGATATATGTAAGAATCCTTTCTGATTTAAGACTTAAACAATTCACCTTCAACTGATTTTATTGATTTACGAACATATGAAAGATTTGGCAATAATTAAATCCGATCCCTGGTTAGCTCCTTATTCAAATGCAATAAAAGGACGATACGAGTATTTCGAAAGTGTTGAAAAGAAATTGGTGGTTGAAGGACAGACCTTGTCAGGTTTTGCTTCAGGTTATTTATACTTTGGATTGCATCGCCTGCCTGACGGATGGGTATTCAGGGAATGGGCTCCGAATGCTACTGCCATTTTTTTAATTGGTGATTTCAATAACTGGCAGCGTCATCCCGATTATCTGCTCAAGAAGCTTCAAAATGGTATCTGGGAAATACGCCTTCCTGATTATGCTATGGCTCATTCCCAACTCTATAAATTATTGGTAGAATGGGAAGGTGGTAGTGGCGAACGTATCCCGGCATGGGCACGCAGAGTAGTTCAGGACGACGCCACAAAGATATACAGTGCACAGGTTTGGAGTCCATTCCAACCCTATACGTTTAAACATCGTGACTTTAAACCTCTCACACAACCTTTACTTATTTACGAATGCCATATCGGTATGTCGAGTGCCGAGGAAAAGGTATCGACTTACGAAGAATTCCGCTTGACGGTTTTACCACGTATTGCCAGGGATGGTTATAATTGCATTCAGATTATGGCCATACAGGAACACCCGTACTATGGTTCGTTCGGATACCATGTTTCCAGTTTCTTTGCCGCTTCATCCCGTTTTGGTACTCCCGAAGAATTGAAACATTTGATTGACGATGCTCATGGAATGGGTATTTCGGTCATCATGGATTTAATCCATTCTCACGCTGTGCGCAATGAAGTAGAAGGGTTGGGTCGATTCGATGGTACCCCCTACCAGTATTTCCATGGAGGTAGTCGTCGTGAACATCCGGCATGGGATTCGCTTTGTTTTGATTATGCGAAACCTTCGGTACTTCATTTCCTACTTTCAAATTGCAAGTTTTGGTTGGAGGAATATCATTTTGATGGTTATCGGTTCGATGGGGTTACTTCCATGTTGTATCGCAGTCATGGCCTGGGCGAAGATTTCACAGGGTATGAATCCTACTACAACATGAACCAGGATGGTGATGCCATCTGTTATCTGACACTGGCCAACAAACTTATTCATGAAGTAAATCAAAATGCCATTACTGTTGCCGAGGAAGTAAGCGGAATGCCGGGATTAGCCACCAGAGTGGAAGATGGAGGTATAGGATTCGACTACCGCATGGCTATGGGGATTCCTGATTTCTGGATCAAACTGATTAAGGAAGTAAAGGACGAAGATTGGAAAGTGGGTACTATCTATTGGGAATTGACCAATCGTCGTGCTGATGAGAAAACAATCAGTTATGCCGAAAGCCATGATCAGGCTTTGGTGGGTGATAAAACCATCATATTCCGGCTGATAGATGCCGAAATGTACTGGCATATGCGTCGTGGGGATAGTACTCTGATAGTGGATCGTGGTATTGCACTCCATAAGATGATTCGCCTCATTACCTCCACTACTATCAATGGTGGTTATCTGAATTTCATGGGGAATGAGTTTGGTCATCCCGAATGGATTGATTTCCCGCGTGAAGGTAATGGCTGGTCTAACAAATATGCTCGCCGTCAATGGGACCTGGTGGATAATGAAAAGTATCTCTACAATGCATTGGGTGAATTCGATCGTTCCATGATCTCATTAATTAATTCGGTTCCACAATTTAATGTAGTCCCCGTACAACAACTCTGGAGTAAGGAAGATGATCAGGTATTGGCCTATCAACGGGGTGATTTGATCTTTGTATTTAATTTTAATGGTACTAAATCGTTTACAGATTATGGTATTCTGACCGAAAAGGGTTCCTATAAAATCATTCTCAATACCGACGAAACTCTCTATGGAGGTTTTAATCTTATTGATGAATCTATTATTCATATTACAGAACCAACTCCAAAAGAACCTACCGGCAAAGAGTGGCTTAAACTCTATATTCCTGCCCGTACTGCGTTTGTTTTGAAAAGACAATAGTTCTTAAGAGTAGGTTGTTGTGAAATAAATTCTATTAAAGCGTTTTTAAAAAGACAAGTATTTACATCCGTAAAACATTACCTGTATGAACGAAGAAAAAAACTATGATTACAGAAACAGGCACTATCATCAATCCACAGCATCGGGTGGTGCAGTCTATGGAATGGGAATAATTGGTGCTGCCATTTACTTTATTTCGCATGTCACAAGCTTTTGGTTTGGTGTGCTGGCCATTTTAAAAGCACTTGTCTGGCCTGCCATCTTAGTGTATCATGCATTGCGTGCCTTAGGTGCCTGATTTAAACCAACTACAAAAAATGCTTTTCCATCATCCGGAAAAGCATTTTTTTATATAAATAAGTTATGTAGAACCAACCAATCAACTTAATCAACCAATTAACCAATCAACCAATCAACTTAATTAACCAATCAACTATCTACTGATAGAAAGTTCAATAGTCACTCTATCCACCTTCCCACCCAGCGGTGGATTCATTTTCGAGAGTTTTACTTCCAATGCCTGAATTTGTTTGAACTCATTGAACACACTGTCCAATATTCGCTGCCCAACATGTTCAATCAGTTTCGAAGGAATTTCCATCTGAGTCTTCACCACGTCGTATACCAATTGGTAATTCAGGGTTTGATCCAACTCATCAGTTTGTCCTGCAACACTTGTATCCAGTTCCATGCTCAGGGAAACAATAAACGTATTTCCAAGTTTCTGTTCGTGTTCCAGGCATCCGTGATAGGCATGAAACTCCATTGTTGAGAGGGTGATTTTCGTCATGAATGTAAAATTGTTGAATTGTTAAATTGTTGAGTAGGATTACGATAATAACGAATAACTATGAATAACAACGAATAACTTTTTTATAACACTGAAATAATATCATTCCACCCTGCTTTCAAAGTCCCCATCGTGCACAAAGGTACGAATTTTATCTCCTTCCCTGACCTGTTGGGTCGAGGTGATCCGTTTGCCATTCAGGGTGGTAATGGTGTATCCATGCCGCAGCAGGAATACCGGTGAATGTGTCTCAATATTCTTTTCGAGCATGAGCAGCCGGTTGTTTTGCCTGACCAGTATCATTCGCACAGTCGATTGCAGCTTGTTTTTCTGTCGGCTCAACCCGTAGGTCTTCTCGACCACCCAGCTTCTTAAGGTCTGTTTAATGCGCATTTTTGCCTGATCCATGAAGTGGATTTCACTGTCGATCTTATTTTTCAACATGTACCGGATATCCGAAAAAATGTTGTTCAACTCATTCTCAGCATCGTTAAGATTCGATAGCAGATACTCAGCCACGGCAGTGGGTGTCTTCAGGCTTCGATGTGCCACCATATCCAGTATCGACACATCCCGCTGATGTCCTATCCCTGCCAGTATAGGCAGTGGGAACTGGGCACAGTTAGCTGCCAGATCGTAGGAGTCAAAGCATGCCAGGTCGGTAGTAGCTCCTCCACCACGAATAATAATCACTGCATCGAATAACCCGATATGCTCATAAATCTTATCCAATGCCCCGATAATCGAAGCTTCTGACTGATCACCCTGCATAATAGCCGGGAACAGGCGGGTATAAAATGCAAAATGGGATGGATCGTTTTTCAGTTGGTCGCAGAAATCTCCGTAACCCGCGGCTGTAGCAGAAGAAATAATAGCCAGGCGTTGAATAAGTTTCGGCAGGGTCAACAATTTATTCATGTCCGCAATGCCATCGGCTTCAAGTTGCTTGATAATCTGCAACCTGCGTGCTGCCAATTCTCCAATGGTAAACGTAGGGTCAATATCCCTGATATTCAGGCTGAACCCGTATACACTGTGAAAATCAACTGTCACCGATACCAGCACCTTCAGTCCGGCACGGAGATTTTGTCCCGTACTGCTTTCGAAATAAGGTTTCAGCATCCGGTATGTAGAAGCCCAGCAGTTGGCCTTCGCCTTTGCCAGCAAGGCATCCGACTCACTATCCTTCTCTATCAGCTCCAGGTAACAATGTCCGCCAGGGTTCTCGCGCAGTTCGCTTATCTCGGCCCGTATCCACACCGGAGAGCAGAAACCAAGCCTGATGGTTTGTTGTACTTGTTCGGTTAGTTCGGAAAGAGTAATTGAGGTCATGGGTTTGAAGAGTTTAAAGAGTTTGAAGAGTTTGAAGAGTTTGAAAGGTTCGAAGAGTTCCGTGTTCTGCGTTCTGCGTTCTGCGTATCGGGTTGAGAATTCTACGTTAAGTAATCAAGACTATTTATTGATCTATTTGTTACTTACTACATGTTTTAAATGAGTCCTAATGTTCTATCCATTACTTATCTATTACGGGACACGCGATTTCCATATCGCGTTATTCATTATTCAGCCTTAATATTCGCGATATGGAAAATCGCGAGTCCCAATAATAAATTTACAATTAAGTATCTGTTGATTTTATCTTTTATTTTCGAAGTTATTTATTTGTCGTTTATGTCATTTTTTATATTTATCAATTCTTCAACTCTTCAAACTCCTCAAACTATTCAAACTCCTCAAACTATTCAAACTCCTCAAACTATTCAAACTATTTGAACTATTTGAACACGGAACACTGAACTTTGACAACGGAACATGGAACACGAAACGCAGAACACAGAACGCAAAACGCAGAACTCTTACCGTATCACCATCTTCCTGCTTTCCATCTTTCCATTGATCGAAACACAGACAGCATACACCCCGCGGGGAAAATTGTCAGTGCGTAGTGTCGTCGATGAATCAGTGAGCCGTTGGTTGATAAGCATCTTTCCGGCCATAGAATAAATTCGAACGGTCGTATCCTTGGGATTTATCCCATTGGTAAAGCTGATGTTGAGGGTGTTGAATGTGGAGTTGTAAGCAAGGACAAATACGCCTTTCCCAGCTTGACGGAGGGAATCAACGAGCTTTAAGTTCTGTTCTGCCTTCCCGAAATCAGGAATGCCATAACCCATTTGTGCCGTTGGGCTGGTATATAAGCTTCCGCTTTGAAACACAGCGTTCAGAAGCGTTTGAACATCCTGATTCGGGTCGATCACTTTATACCGCTGTAACAAGCATGCCATCATTCCTGCCATAATGGGGGTAGCAAAGGATGTTCCACTTGCATAAGAAGGTACCCCTGTAATGGCAATTAAAGCAGAGGAAGTTCCGGTGGCACAAACCTCCGGTTTCACCCGTCCATCGGAGCTGGGCCCGAAAGAGCTGAAATCGCTCGGATCCCCGGTAGAAGTCACTGCTCCAACGGTAATGATCCCATCGGCATCAGCGGGTGATCCAATGTAGTGCCAGGTGGAAATGCCCTCGTTTCCGGCAGCCACCGTCACCACGATTCCTTTTTTGCTGGCCATGTTGGCAGCCCGGCTCGCCCTGGAAAACTTTCCGTTCATGTTGGCATAAGTAAAGCTCATGCGCGGGTCGTCAAAAGTGTAATATCCCAGTGACGAAGTCGCTATATCCACCCCCACACTGTCGGCAAATTCAATCCCCGCACACCAAAAATCCGTTTCCACCTTATATTCGGTCGGGCTGTATTCCGTGCGGATCAACCAGTATGCAGCATCGGGAGCTGTTCCCAGGAATTTCCCGGGCAGGTTTCCGGTCATGGTGGACAAGACCATGGCTCCATGCGAATCCTCGGAAAAAATATCTGAATTGAAATTTATGAAATCTTTTGTTCCCAGCAACCTTCCCTGAAGGCGCAGGCTATCGAAGGCATGATTTGTATTGACATTCAAAAACCCGGCATCAATCACCGCGATATGGATACCTTTTCCTCTATATCCTTCCGTATGCAATTGAGTTCCGTTCAACTGATTGATCTGTCCGGCTGCGATGCCGTAATCGTAGGCAGCCGTCACTCTTAGCTTTCCTTTGTTCGTAAGTACAGGCCCCACCAGTTTTCCGGTATATTCCACAAACTTCACGAATGACAACCCCCTTACCAGGCTCATCCGACTTGAATCGGTCAGTAAAACGGTCGCCCCGTTCATCCATTTGCTCCAGCAATGCACCGGGACCCCCAGGTCTTTGATCTGTTGCAGGTACGCCGGATTAACCGGCAAGTCGGTTGAATCGCATGACAACCCATAGGCAGTACGTCGCGCAACCGCCCGTTCGGAAAGGAATTCGGCGGGCCTGGAGAGTGAATAAGGCGAATGGTTTTTATCGGTGAACTGCACGTAGAAATAATAACTGATGGTCTGTGCATGTACAGAAGCCGTACATACCAGTAGACATATCGCAAACAAGCCTGCAATTTTAAGTGGGAAGGTCGATTTGTTCATAGCTCAGTTATTTAATCTGTACAAAAATACAACAAAATCTGGTAGAGTTGTTTAATCCTCAAACAATTAAAAATAATTAAAAGTTGAGGGTCGATAAATAATTCCATCAAAGCTGGCAATCTCCCAAAATTTACCTAAAGAATAATACCCTGATGATTTTACTTTGTATTATTTTAATAATATTTCCTTTCAAATTCTTTCTTATATTTCAGACATCATTGTATCCTTTCGTCTATGTTTAGTCCTTATTCCTTTCTTATTTTGTTTTCGTATAATCCATATATAATCCATATATGATCCATATATAATCCATATATATTCCATCCTTATTGAGATATGGATTATATATGGATTATTTATGGATTTCTAATTATTTATTTATCATTATACCAAAAACGGGTTGTGGAGGATACAAGAATCAAAGGTGGAGGAAAGCAGGTAGTAGGTCGATTAAAAATTCATGAAAGCATGAACAGTATTCATCTTTGTTTTTTATGTTAATTCAACTTTTAGTTGTACTTTTGCTTTTAATTAAATCTATAAATCTATTTAAATTTCAGTTACCCATTCATTATGAAAAATCAAAAAAAGAACGCTCACTCAAACTTATTCAATAATCTGTTGATCATTCCAATGGTTACTTTAATGCTGATTCCGTGCAGCGCACAAACAGCAGCAACCTCCAACACAAAGAGTTCATCAGATACAATTACAAAAAAGTGCGTTATGAAATGCTCGTCACAAATGCTGAGCGATAAACCGTTGTACATTATCGATGGAAAGCCGGCTACCGATGAGGAAGTCAAAGCCCTTAAACCTGATGGTATTAAAGAAATCAACGTTTTGAAAGATGCATCAGCAACTGCGCTGTATGGAACCCGGGGTGCAAATGGGGTGGTGATCATTACACTGAAGAAATAAGAAAAAGCCATTTACCAATGGCAACAAGAACTAAAACATCAACAAAAATCGCATAGAATCCTCAGGAGGCAATTATTACATGGCTGTGGGAAATAGAATTCTGGAGATAAAGAGGTCACGGGTTTGGCTAGATTTTGCTCCTCGTATTCCGCGTTGGTAAAACTGGCAGAAGCGAACTTCCAAAGATTCTGTGCAATGGTGACTGGCAAATGCATAAAGACTAGTCATATATGGCATCACCAAAAAAAGTCAAAAACGCAAAATAATTACAAAATCAATTGGATTTTCACATTTATATTGTACCTTTGAGAAATGGAAAAATCAAATGACATAGAACAATATTTCATTATTGACAGGCTTACAAACTCAGTTTTAAACACCATTTCGGGAGATAGTTTTCAGACAGAAGTAATGATTCTGAGTAAAATTGAATTGAAAAACATAACCAAGAAAAACGGGTGGAATTTTGATTGGAAGAAAGAAGTTGATGACATTAAAAAAGAAGTCTATAAACTTACTATTACCAACAATCCGTCCATCATTCAAGGACTTTTAAGTATCACTGTTGAGCAAGATCACATTTTTATGAATTTATTGGAAAATGCACCATTCAATGTTGGGAAACACAAACTATACGAGGGGGTTGCCGGAAATTTAGTGGCCTATGCTTGTAAAATATCATTCCAGAAAGGTTTTGAAGGATATGTTGCATTTACAGCAAAGTCCAAATTAATCGAACATTATGAAAAAACATTGGGTGCTTACCATTTTAAGAGCCAAAGAATGATAATTGAAACGGCAGCTGCCGGCATTTTAGTAGAAAAATACTTTAAAATATAAAACTCATGGGCTATATTAAAGAACCTGAAGGTGTGGATTTTCTAATACAAAGTCCGCCATTGACTGATAGTGAAAGGAAAGAGATTAGCGAGTTTATCCAAGCCAGAAAAACGATAAACAAAAAAACAGGGATCCAACAAACCGGTAGAAATAAAGAGAACGCAAAAATGCCGAATGCATGATAAATAGGGTTTCTTCTGATCGGTATAGTCAAAACTGGAAATCCTGAAATCACTCTACGGCAAAACCTCAAAAAAATAACTGCAACCATTCACAGGAATCAAGGGTTGCAAGTTAATATATGGCTGTGGAGAATAATATCCGGGAGATAATGATGCTAAATTTCTTTATCCTGCCTTTATTATTTCACTAAAATAAAATATAATAGTACATTTGCTACAGAATTGAAAAATGATCCTTCGTAATTCATTTTCAAACCACTTAATAAAATCTGAAAAACATAAAATTCCCTTGATGAAAAACATTCAATCACAAAAAAACAGAGCACCATTCAAGTACGAAACCATCGTTCTGTTTGCTTTCCTGATCTTCTTTACGGCTCCAATGTGGGCTCTACCGCTAAAAAACAACAATCCAACAACAGATTTGCCGACAGATCAGCAGGTTCAGAATTCTTCGAAAGATTCTGTGTATTCATTTGTGGACAAGATGCCGGAATATCCGGGTGGAGAGAAAGAGGTTGTAAAATTTCTGAGCCAGACCATGCGTTATCCGGAGGAAGCCCTGAAGAATGGTCATTTTGGGAAAGTGGTGGTGCGGTTCGTGATCAGCAAGACGGGCAAGGTGGAGAATGCAACTGTCGTCAGGAGTGTATCCCCTGAACTGGATGCTGAAGCGTTACGGGTGATCGGGTTACTGCCTGACTGGACCCCCGGGGAGCAAAACGGTGAAAAAGTAGCCGTGTACCGCATCATACCCATACTCTTTCAGAAGATATCGCCCGAAGATGCCTGGCAAGTCAACGAGAAAACGGTGGTGGTGATTGATAATGTAAAAATGCCGGCGCCGTTTAATTCGAATGTATTAAACCTGAATCAGTTCTCTACTGTCAAGGTGTTGAAACCCTTTCCTGAAAAAGAAAAGTCACGGATAATGTCTAAATACGGTAAGACTGCTGAAAACGGGGTTATTCTGCTCACCACGAATAAAAACAACATACAGTATTCGTTCCCGGATTCAACTTTCACGACGTTGAAGAACGAATACCCCGCTTGTAATGAAGAAGCCACTCTCCCTACATTTCCGGGTGGAGAAACCTCTATGCTGAAATACATTGCTGACAGCATTCAGTATCCGTTTGTGGCAAAACGGCTTAAGACACAAGGGAAGGTAATGGTTCGATTCACAGTGGATACGAACGGGAAAGTAGCTAATATCGTTCCCATCAGGAATGGAGATTATTTCCTGAGCAAGGAAGCCGTGCGGGTTATTTCCACGATGCCCGATTGGATTCCTGGAGGACAGTGTGGCAAAATTCTGAATTTCGTGGTCACGGTACCGGTCAACTTCAAACTGGACTTGCCGGTTCAGGAAAAAAAGGAATGGGAAAAGAATGATAAAACCATTGTTTTGTTGGACGGAGTAAGATTGCCAGCCTCTTTCCAACTGGGATGGTTGCGGTACGAAAACCTGACTTCGTATAAGGTTCTCCCTCCCACTACAAAAGAAGAGATTAAGAAATTAAAGAGCCAGTACGGACGGGATGCTGAATACGGGGTGATTGTCATAACGAGCAAGAAATAAAGAATTCTCTAATTATTACATAATAAAAAACAGGAATGAAATCACTTTCATTCCTGTTTTTATTGTATTTAGTAAAATATTGAAAAATATAAGTACATTTGTTTTTCTTTAAGCAAATGACTTAATAAACAAAATACAACATCGATGACAAAATTAATTCATATAACATTTTTAGTCATGACATTCTGTTTAATAACAATTTCTAAA
>CAIYOZ010000424.1 GCA_903927945.1 uncultured Bacteroidales bacterium
CACAAATTGTGACCTCAAGTGATTTGAGGTTCCAATTTGGCACCTTAGGTATGGAACATGGAGGAAGACGTTATATGCCTTATGTTTTTACCGAACAAGGTGTTGCCATGCTTTCGGCCCTATTGCGGAGTGAATTTGCGGTTCAGGTTAGCATACAGATCATGACAGCATTTGTAGAAATGAGGAAAGTCATGAACACTTATTCAGGTTTATTTCAGCGATTGAGTGAGGTAGAAAAGAAACAATTAATGTCTGACGAAAAATTTGACTGGGTATTTAAAGCGTTGGAGGGTAAAGCTCAACTCCGTGAAAGTGGTATCTTTTTCGAAGGACAAGTGTTTGATGCCTATAATTTTGTTGCAGAAATCATACGAAGTGCAACTAGTTCCATCCAATGTAGATGATAGTGTATTACTGCTCTTGCCAAACGTAAAAAAGGGGTTACAACTATTATTTATACAAATAATTTGACCAATACTCTAAAACTAGATATTCAAAAACACAATGCACAATATGATCCAATTGAGTTAAAAAGACTCTCAGTCTTATGCATCGTTTGAAAGATTAATTGCATCATACCAGGGTAAGCTGATTGAAACATTTACAGTTTTAATAATTTAGATTATTAACGATTAACTGAATATCCATGAAATCCATGAAACAAATCTGTTGGGTAATATTCATTTTAATGTTATCCTCCTGCGAGACACCTACTCTTCAAAATGTGTTGGATGCTGATCAAATAGTAGCAAAAAACAATACGAAGATCGCTATTAAAACGGGTGTTTCAGGTACCTTATTAAAGATAGAGGGTGATTGTATGCCTACCCGTGGCATTAGCACTTGTAAAGAATACCCGGTGAGCAGGACCCTGTATGTGTATGAATACACTACCTTCCTAAATGTGGTGGGGTATGGACCTCTTTATTATACTGTCAATTCAAAATTAATTGGTCTATGTACTGCAGATACTGAAGGGTTTTTTCAAATCGCACTATTGCCCGGAAAGTATTCTATCTTTATTAAAGAAAATGATGGATTATATGCCAATGGTCTTGATGGACAGGGTGGCATCAATCCGGTAACCGTGAAAACAGATAGTGTCAGTTCTATCAAATTGATGCTGAGTTATGCCGTTTACTAAAACTAAATCAAATGATTCAATTATTAAGAACAAACTCGGATAATGATGACTTCAAGGAATTCGTAGGATATCTGGATGCTGAGTTGGCTTACATTGATGGGGAAGAACATTCGTTCTATGCGCAATTCAATACCATTGATGCCATCAGGTACACAGTGGTAGCATATAATAATGGGCAGCCTGTGGGTTGTGGAGCTTTAAAGGAATATGCACCCGGCACGATGGAGGTAAAACGCATGTACACGGCACCACAGGCCAGGGGAATGGGAGTTGCGACAGCCATTTTAAAGGAGTTGGAGCATTGGGCGCAGGAAATGAGTTACGAAAAATGTGTAGTGGAGACCGGGAAAAGACAACCTCTAGCCATAGCGCTCTACAAAACGAACGGATACCTGGCAATAGCGAACTATGGACAGTATGCGAACGTGGAAAACAGCGTATGCTTTGAAAAAGAATTGAAAATTAAGATAAGAATAGAACGCGGATCAACGCGGATTTAGCGGATTAATACGGATTTAAATTCCAATAAA
>CAIYOZ010000425.1 GCA_903927945.1 uncultured Bacteroidales bacterium
AACCAATCAACTTAATCAACCAATTAACTAATCAACTAAATCAACCAATGTACAAATTTGTCTTTATCGATTTGGACGATACCTTATGGGATTTTCATGCCAATGCCAAATCATCATTACAGGAAATTTATACAGAGAAGAACCTTGGAAGGTATTTCGATAACTTTGAGCAATATTTTACCATCTATGCCAAACGTAATGTGGAATTGTGGGAAGAATACGGGAAAGGTATCATTTCAAAAGAAGAACTATCTTTAGAACGCTTTCGTCATCCATTGATTCAAATCGGGATTGATAATTCCCCTTTAGCCGATCAGATTGGGCGGGAATACCTTGATTTATTGCCCACCAGGACATCCTTGGTTCCATACGCAAAAGAGCTACTCGATTATCTGGCTCCCAAATACCCGTTGACGATCGTATCAAATGGTTTTGTCGAAGTGCAGTATAAAAAGCTGAAGAGTTGTCAGATTGAGCAATACTTTGCACACGTAGTGCTTTCCGAAGCCGCACAGGCATTAAAACCCGACAAACGCATCTTTGAGTACGCCCTTCAACTGAATAGCACTACAGCCTCTGAAACAATTATGATAGGCGACAGTTATGAAGCCGATATTCGCGGTGCCCAAAATGCAGGTATTGATCAGATATATTTTAATTCAAATCCAAACGTAACAGACGAAGAAAAACTGGCCACATATCAGGTAAAAAGTCTAAAAGACATACTGAATTTACTCTGATATTACTTTAATTTGAAATAAACTCGATTCCTTGATATTTAACGCTATTAACTTAACTTCCTATATTTGACAAACCACTGAAATAAGCGGTTGATCAGACTACACATGCTAGAATTCAACTGTTAAGATGTTAGTTTTATCGCTAATAATTCTCTTCCAATCTGGTGCAACATCTTTTCTATTTCGGCTTTTCTACTCTCAGAAGGTTTTTTTGCTCCGCACATATAGGATGCCATTACGCTTTGGGGTATTCCCATTCTGCGGGCAACGCTCGATACATTTATTTCTGATACAGACTTAAACAATTTATAAAATTCAGGCTTCTCAGGCTCATTATCTTTATCGAAGAATCCTTCAAAACTTAAATCTTCATCTATTTCTATCCAGTGAATGCCAATGTTATCATAGTCAAAATTGGCTCTTTGCGCTTGAGTAGCATATCGCAATCGTACATAATCATTGAATTGTTCGCTTTTTATTTCACCCTCAGAGGTTTGAATATAAACAGCCACATCATCAATCCATACTTTAATGACTTTTATTGGTTTCATAGTTGCATTTATTTTATCTATTTTATTTTTCAAAGAATTTGTTCCAACTTTCTGTAATAACATCGATGTTTTCTTCAATGACCATTTCTGCCATTTTTAGTTCGTTTGGTTGAAGCCCATTATTTTCTAATAACTTAACTTCCGGTAATACCTGGAATTTAGCATTTTCTTTTATTTTACCTTTCCCTTTTATCACATGGATATGAATAGGCTGATGATCATTGCTAAAAAACATATAGCGCATTCCAAAAAACACAAATACTACTGGCATAATTATTTGTTTTAATTTTAAAACAAATATAGGTAATAAATTTATTACTTATCCCCTTTTTATTAATTATTTTTATCCTAATTGAGCAATTTAACTCCGCGATTATTATGAAGCCGATATTCGTAGAGCCTAAAATGCAGGTATTGATCAGATATACTTTAATCCAAACACCCAACTTGTAGACAAAAACATGCCTCTTATCAGGTAAATAGTCTGAAAGATATACTTGAAATACTCTGAGATTACTTTAAATTGAAAGTACCTCACATTTCCGCAAGGTACTTATTGGCTCTATAAAGTTTTGGGTGAGTATTGGATTATCACTCATATTCGTTTCTCCGTAGGAGTTTACCACCAAAAACACTGACATATTCACCGGTTACTAAATTTTCGCATAATTCAGCTCTCTTTTAAAGTCAAATAAACTTTCCAGACTTAAATCTTCATTCAATTCTTCCCAATGTAAACTTTCGCCAAATGATCCAACTATAAAGTTATTGCGTTGCTCTGGGGTTGCATTTGATAATCTGCTATACCAGGAAATAGGATTACCTATTACATGCCCACTATCGATTTGCACATACATATTTTCTGAATCAAACCACACTTTCTTTATTTCCATATCTATTGATAAATAATTTATTATTAATTCTTTCCATGTATTTCATTCCATTTGGCAATAATAATATCTCTTTTCTCTATTATTGTTGCCTCTGCCAAAACTAAATCTCTTGGTTTCATTCCTTTCGATTCAACAAGTACAATATCAGGAAGTAAATTGAATTTTGCAATGCCATCAGCATTACTTACATGTACATGTATCGGAGTATGTTCCAAGGAATAAAAAAAGAATTTCATTCCAAACATCCTAAATAATTCAGGCATAATTTTTTTTCGTTTTTTACTAAACAAATTTAGCAACTATAACTATTAAATCGATTCATTTTATTAATTATTTTTATCCTAAGAGCTGGATTTAACAAATACATAATGATCTCTGAAACGCCCAATAACTACACAACATCTAAAAGTTCTTGTCCAATATGGTGAATAGCTTTAATAATCTTATCTCGCTTGTCTGGACGGGCAGTTCTGAACCCGGACATATAATGCTGTAGCTGTTTTTCATTTATTCCAGTCTCTCTGGCTATAGCTGCACGAGTAAGCAATCCATCGAGTCGATGAAGCAATGCCCGTGTTGTAAGCTCAAATTCAAAAGAATATTCACCTAATAGGCATGCTGGAATTTCATTGGTTTCAAGTCCCTCAAGATGAAAAACTACAGCCGATTTATATGCTTCTTGTATTCCTGAAAAAGTTTTATGAGTAGCAACACATCCTGTAATCCCATCCGATACTGCTCCGTAATTTTCGAGCCAATCTACTAATACCTTAATTGTTTCCATGACGCACCTGTTTTGCAGAGTGAATTATAATAACCACCCTGCTTGTTTGAAAATACTGTTTAATAAAAATTGAGATTGAATTTCATTCGGTTTTCCGTTTACCGTTACAGTTCCTTTTTTTGTTGGATGCTTGTATTGTCGGTGACTCCCTTTCTGTCTGTTATACCATCCGTCATCCTCAAGCATTTTCTTTACTGTTTTAGTTTTTGCTTATTCATGTCTGCTTTTGTTTGACCTTACAAAGATAGACATTGTTCTATCATTCGTATTGCGTTTTATCAATTATTTTCATTAAATTGAAAGAATTACAGCGAAATATTTTTCAATATCAAATCATGCTTTCTTTATTTTCATAATCCGTACATCCACAATATCCGTGAAAATCCGCGTGCTATTCTTTAATCGAATACGACAATATATTGTTCTTACTACTTAGATGTTATTTTTATCGTTAATAATTAGCGTCCAATCTGATGCAACATCTTTTCTATTTCGGCTTTTCTACTCTCAGAAGGTTTTTTTGCACCACACAAATAAGATGCCATCACACTTTGCGGTATTCCCATTCTGCGAGCAATGCTTGATACATTTATTTCTGATACAATACTTTGCACATGTAGTGCTTTCCGAAGCCGCTGAGGCATTAAAACCCGACAAACGTATCTTTAACTATGCGCTCCAACTTAATGGCGCGTTGGCTTCTCAAACCATTATGATTGGAGATAGTTATGAAGCCGATATTCGCGGAGCCAAAAATGCAGGTATTGATCAGATTTATTTTAATCCAAATCTAAAATCGGATGATAAAGATAAGACTGTTACATACCGAGTAAAGAGTTTAAAGGAAATTATGGATATACTTTAGCAACTAAGTTTCATAACTGATATTTTATAATACCCGATAATCAACGTTTAGTTTAAACAAAAATCAAAAAAGGCTGTCTCAAATACTGAGACAGCCTTTTTTTTGTATAGTAATCAACTATTTTATGATCATCTGACACCACCTGCCCACCATACTGGAATAGTGTAAACATAAGTACCATCTCCATAAGCAGCTTCTACAGCTGGATTTGTTGTAGTGTCCGATGTTCCGTAAGGTAAACGTAATGGGAACTTGCCTTGAGCATTTAATGGATTCGCCAAGGTTACAAAATTTTCCCCCATTGCTTTCATACGACGTATGTCATTATAAGTTTCAGTCGATTCGCCATTTGCACCCCAGAATGCAATGTATTTCTGGATCATTGTTTCTTGTAATGCAGCTTTAGGAGCAGCACCTAAAAACAATGGAGCGATATTCAGGTCGAACCAAGACCCGGCTTCAGTTGGAGTAATTGCTGTTGTTGTTTCTTTAATCACAATACCATTAGAAGCAGGTGTCGGAGCGCTTAATGCTGAACTAACACTTACTTCAGTATTCGCAATTGCTGCAACTACTGCGTTTTTAAGTACAGGCAATGCTTCTGTAGTACGATTCAAACGGCACAACGCTTCTGCTCTCAAGAACAAGGCTTCATGATAACTCATTAACATGGTTGGAGCCGTTTGAGCATAAAAATACATAGTATAGGTATAGGTATTTAGAACCTGATCATTGGTGCCGTTTGGTGCCGGCTTGAATAAAGGATCAGTTACACCTGTTAATTGACTATAGGGAGTATTCGAATCAAAATAGACACGGCGTGAACGAGGGTCATTACGTGCAACCAACTTATCGGACATACTCTTACTTGCTCCAAGGCCATCACGGCTAAATTGGAAATCAAATGTAGGATTTATGTTAGACGCATCATAAATATTAAATGCAGCCTGATCATCAACCGTTGCAAACGATTTATCCAGATACGAAATAATGCTGGTTAAATCTGCATTTTGATTTGCTGATTTAAATAATGTATGCATCGTATAGCGTGCTTTTAAACCATACGCTAATTTAAGCCAGAGTGTTTTATCTCCTCCATAGAGTAGATCATTACTTCCAATAGGGTTGATGTCTTTTAATTGTAGATCGACGATAGCACTGTCCAGGTATTGATTTATTCCTTTGTAGATATCTTCCTGTGTATCAATTTTAGGAGTTAAATATACGGGAGAACCTACAGAATTTATGATAGCAGCCTGACTCCATGGAGTATCCCCAAACATATCGGCAAGAATACCTGAATTCAAAGCAGCTAATACCTCGGCTATTCCTTTCGTCACATTATTGCCTTTTTCAGGACCTGTTGCTGAACATTTGTCAATAGCAATCCTGGCGTTTTTAAGTGTCGTGTAGGTTGTAATCCAAGGATTGTCAAAGGTAGAAGCAGCAGATGGTTCGTTTTGACGGGTTTCTGCTAAATAAGGCTGATTGTACACTCCTACATTATGCTCCACATAAGTTGAAACATAGGTATTGATATCCCCACCTACATTATTTTGAGCAGTAGAAGTGATGACATCAGTCAAAATATATTTTGAGGCTACACTTGTAGAGTGGTTTAGATCTTTGTTCACTTTATCCATAGCGTCCTCAGAACACGAAATAAAGATTGCGGATAATATAAGTACCGTCGCTACTTTTCTGATTATATTTTTCATATTCATTTATATATTAAAATTTAACATTAAGTCCAAGACCGTATGTTGAGGTTCCCGGTAGAGAGAAACGTTCAAAAGCTCCGGCCATATTATTGTTACCTTGTGACGTTTCCGGATCTAGTCCTTTTATTGCAGACCACAAAATAATGTTTCTAGCAAAAACATTTACATTTACAGTCAACCAGCTCTTGCTGAAAACCGGATAAGATAAAGAGACTTCTCTTAATTTTACAAATGAAGCATCATAGACCGAAGATTCTGATATTCCGTTCAAAGCAGTAAAATAAGCTTGCGCATCGGATCCTTTAATTTGAATATCATTCTTAGCATACGTAGTTTTTCCATTGGCATCGGTACCTGTTTCTTTTACAGCAGGTAATTCAAACAAGAAAGAACTCTTATTACGGAAATCAGCTGAACGCTGGGTAACACCATAAAAATCCAATAAATTTTCGGTTCCTGTGTACATTTGTCCGCCATTCTTCCAGTCCAATACGATTCCTAAACGGAATTTAAATATTTCTACATTCGTATTTAAACCAAGAATGAACTTCGGAGAAACTGTTCCGATAACTTTTTCAACGCCTGCCTGTGGTAATCCATCAGCATCAACGACGATCTGTCCGGCATCATTTCTCAAATAACTTACACCATAGATTACAGGATATTTGTAACCGATTCCTGCTCTAACCTGAGGTTCTGTAAATCCGCCCAAAAAGATACTGTTCACTCCGGGTGCTAATACATCGACATAATTGTCAATTTTCGTGAAGTTAAAAGCAAGATCCCATTTCACATTCTTTTTATCGATAGGTTTTAATCCTAAGGTAACTTCATGTGAATTGGTATGAATAGAACCGCCATTTGTTACATAAGATGCTGCACCGGTAGAACCAGCCAAAGGTACCTGGAAAATCTGGTCTTTAACATTCTGACGGGAGTATGTATAATTCAAGGTGATTAATCCATTCAAAAAAGTCAAATCAGTTCCCATTTCATAATTGGTAGTGTTTTGTGGTTTCAATTTTGGATCGTATACAATTAGATTAAGTGTATAAGCATTCACTCCATTTATTGGATAAGCAATTGGTGTTCCTGATGAAAAACCACCTCCATATACCGGAGTACTGTAATAAGTAGGTAAATAGGTTCCTGCCTGACCAACATTAGCATAAGAAGCACGAAGTTTTCCAAAAGTCAGCACGTCAGATTTTAATGAATTTAATTCGGTAAATACCCACCCTAGTGACACAGAAGGATATGTAAAAGAACGATTACCTCGGGGCATGCTGGAAATAATATCATTACGTAATGTGGCATTCAAATACAACATGTTTTTAAAATCAGCCGATAAATTTCCAAAGGTACCGAATGATCGAAAATGATTGACCGTTGAAGTAGCTAATAATACCTGGGTATTATCAATTTCATTAAAACCTCCGTAATTAAAATTTGTTCCCTGTGCCAAAGTATATCTGGTAGCTTTATCATCTATTTCATTACCAATCAAGGCACCAAAATTCCAGTCTTCGTTTATCTTCCAACTGTAATTTAATGTTGCTAACGAATTTAATTCATTACTTGAAAGAGAATAATTATCAATAAATCCAGATCCGTTTTGATGTCCGAAACCAAATAAATCGGAATAATTCGTAGTGTATTCGTCGTCACCAATTTGATATTTAATATCGATTTTTTGATTGTCTGCTATTTTAGCAGAATATTTCACGAAAGCATTCCCAAAAAAGCGTTGCAAATCTTCAGTAAATTTATTGTTGTCAACTGCCCAATAAGCATCATCGAATCCACCAGTCGACCGATACGTATTTTGTTTATACAGATTGCCTGCATAATGATCAGGAATTCCAGCCAGATCATAACTTGGAGGACATGGATAAACCGTAGCTACAACACCATTGTTACCGGAAGATTGTTTTGAAAGACTCGAAGAAATGATATTTCCACTAAATCCGGTCGACCAGTTATCAGTCAATTTTGTTTCTGCTGCAATTTTTGCATTATATCTATCCATTCCGGTCGATGGCACAATTCCCTTCGAAGTCGAACTACCCAAGGTAACTGAATAATTGCCATTTCCCACGGATTGAGATACATTGACCGAATTATTCCAAACGGATCCTGTTTGAAAAAAGTCTTTTGCACTGTTGTATACTTGCGGAGTTGCCCAAGGATCTAATCCGGCATTAGCCCGTTGTGTAACATAATACTTACCTGGATGCAACAAATAAGTCCCGTCAGGTAATTTTGTATGTGAATTATTTGTATTTCCTCCATAAGCAGGACTGTTAGGCAAATCGGAAATTTTTGGACCCCAACTTTGTGAGTTACTAGGACCATAAACACCATTTACACCTTGTGCAAACTCAGTTTGTAAATCTGGAAATGTTGAAATCATTGAAAAGGCAACATTGGAATTTACACTGACTTCAGGTTTTGAACTTCGTGCATTAGTACCTTTTTTAGTGGTAATGATGATCACACCATTCGAAGCACGCATACCATACAATGCCGATGCAGCCTGACCTTTTAAGATATTCACACTTTCAATATCATTTGGGTCAATATCAATGGCACGATCAGCATAATCTGTTCCGGTAACTCCTAAACCGCCGACTGTAAAATCTGCTGTAGAAGAAATTGGCATTCCATCCACCACATAAAGAGGGGTATTATCCCCTGTGAATGATCTTGAACCACGAATTGTGATTTTCGAAGATGCTCCGGGCATTCCTGAAGATGGTGCTATTTCAACACCGGCTAATTTACCTTGTAGGGCTGTAGCTAAATCATTACTAGCACCTTCAGTTAATTCATCCGATTTTACTTCCTGTGCAGCATAACCTAATGATTTTTTGGATTTGGTAATTCCAAAGGCTGTCACAACAACTTCATCCATTTGCCGTTCAGAGGTTTCCAACTTGAATGTCATGTTGCTTTGTGCATCCACTTCCATTGTTTTCATCCCAATAGAAGTAATGACAAGTTTCTTTGCTGTTTCCGGAACGTTGATTCTGAATTTTCCATCTGCGTCAGTAATAGTACCCAAAGTTGTACCCTTTACCATGACAGTAGCCCCAATAACCGGTTGCCCATCATCTGCGGAAAATACTTTTCCCGAAATTGATTTTGTTTGAGCATGAACCAAACCTACACCTACCAACAGTAGGCAAGCCAATAAGAACGTTAGTTTTCTCATAAATTTAACATTTTGTTTATTAATCTTCTTTAATTTTGCGTTTTCTGAAGCGAGTTCATTTTATACGGTTGCAAAAATAAAGAATTAATAATTAAAAAACAAGCGTTTTTGATGATAAATAGAAAAAATATGCAGATTTTTTGTGTCAGATTGTAGCCAAACAAGCATTTTTCACATAGAACAATGTTGTATTAACTATTTTCCACTAAGTTAACATATTCTTATTTTGTTGACATTGTGAATTTTACACAATTTACAGAGGTTCAAATGGACTGTTTTTTAATATATGTAATTAAACTAAAAAAGAAACGCCCTAAAAGATACTTTTTTTATCTAAACTAACATTTAACACTCAACCGGGGCCATAATTGTATAAAACGACCAAAAACGAGTGCAAAAGCATAGATGTTATACCTTAATTTATCCAAAATGTACGGGTTTTCATCCATCAACTTACATTTAGAAACTAAATACTATACTTTTTCTAATTGTTTAAATAATGTTTATTCACCTAGCTTTCCTTAGTTATTCAAAACACTTCAATGAATGTAGATTTGGTGTAATGTCACATTCATTTTAGAAAGAATTCAACCTTGATTTTATAAAATTTTATAGAAGAATGGCATTTTCTTGTTCCATAGATTCCAAAAGAACAATCTTTGGATTTCCATCTGTCTATAATATTCATTATAGAGATCATTAATAGTTACAATGTTTGAAAGGGTAAAATGTATCAGCTCATTTTCGGGAATAGTTTAGTTGTGACTAAATCTCGGCCAATGGTTTCTTTATTTTTATGCGTTTAAATGAGTTATGCTTGTATTTACTGTTTTATAAGAATGTTCTATTTATTCACAACGCAATATTAATAGAAAGAGGGTATCATAAATGACACCCTCCTCTTTTGAAATTTAAAATTAATTTACAGTTTTTGTTTCAGCTATACTTTAGATCAGAAACTTTTACAATCACTTTAAACCTGTACGTATATCCCACCACATTTGTTTACCCCAGAAATAGTCAACTTCAACAGCTGATTCAACAGAGCAATTTTTAGTATTTAGATTACGTTCTGTATCAGGATACCCATAACCCATTGGAGGAGTATTATGTCCTGGATAGAAACTGTCAGGTGCAACTGCATTGCCGGATGGATAACCACTCATGCGGAATAACGACCAGGCTTCCATTCCATTTTTAAATACTGATACCCACCATTGAGTAAAGAGTTGCTCCTGGGTTCCATCATATTTACCTGCATTAGCTAAAAAATCAGAAACATCACTTGAAGTAAAACCATTTTCTTCAATTGAAAGTGTTACAGCTTTTTCGTAAGCCGCTTGTTGAGTCACACCTACATTCCAGCCTTTGCTGGCAGCATAAGCTATTGCAAAATAAGTTTCACAACTTCTCAACCAGGGAGAAAATCCGGTCAATGAGCTTACAGCCATAAAACGTGTACCAATTCCTGAATACGCTGCTACACTTGCTGCGGCTTCCAGACCATTCTGATAGCCGTCATACTGTGTAGTACTTGTTCCATTTGTGAAATTAGTCGTTGGTTTTGCATAAACAGACAAACGAGGATCATTAGCTCCCTTTAATGTTGTCACCAACAATTTACTAACACCATACTCATTCGGACGAGTCAGAAAGTAATCGGCATATGGTTCAGAATATTCAGCATTCCAATTGAAGAAAACATTATCATCGTTACTTCCCAAAACAGGATACTTTGTAGGATCCCCTAGAATCTCCTCAAATGTTGATTTTGCATCAGTAGGGTCAATGTTTGCTACACGTGCAGCTATACGAAGACGTAAAGAATTGCCATATTTCTTCCAGGCAGTGATATTACCATTTAATAAGACATCTCCACTTCCCAATGCATCACCTGCCACATCTAATGCGTTAACCGCAACTTTTAAACGTTTCAGTAAGTCAGGATAGATAAATGACTGCTTATCATAAGTCGGTTTTGTTACACCGGATTCTAATTTTAACGCATCAGTATATGGAACATTTCCCCAACGATCAGTAATGACCTGAAATATCTGACACTGATAAATGGTAGCTGCAGCCCACATGTTCGAACCTTCTTTCGATTTATTTATGATTGCCTGAAGATTGCTGACGGTGTAATAACAAACGTTCCAGGATTGTGTATTCACAGTTGGACGGAAACTATAGTATCCTTCATCATTATACATCCATTTTGCAATCTGACCGGAAAAACCATCCGATTCATTCAAATCAAACCATGAATCAAACATATTGTCCGCAGAATAACGCTCGCAATAAGCAAGTATATTTGTGGCAGGTACAAGTTTTGCACTCGGGTTATCAGGATCTGTATTAACTTGATCAAAGGTACTTGTACAACTGCTTACCATCAACACTATTGCCACCAATAGCATTGACATTTTGAAATTATATATTTTCATATTCTTTTTCATTTATTTTGAATTAAAACGTAAGATTTAATTTTACACCGACGCTTCGTGTTGGAGGACATGAGTTACTTTCAAATCCCACACTGGTATTGCCAGCTCCTAAACTGCTTTCTGGATCAATTTTAGCTTGGTTATTGCTTGACAGCCACAAAATAGCGACATTACTGCTTATTAACGAAATTTTAGCATCTTCTAAAAATTTGGTGCGTGATACAATTGATTTAGGAAAAGTATACGTTAAGTGTATTTCACGAAGTTTCAAATATGATCCATCATTTATATCCAATTGTTTGTTTGAGTAATATGAATAAAACCACGAGTCAGCACTGATAGTCTTGGTGTTGGCAGTTCCATCTGCTAATACACAAGTTTTGTTAGTCAACACATTTTTCCCTACCACTACGCCAGTCTCACGAATGCTTCCCGCTGCTGTGTAGTCAAGTAGACCGGTATAGGTTGTGAACATTTGAGTTTCAGAGAAGAAATCACCTCCCTTTCTAAAATCAAGCAAAAATCCAAAGGACAAGTTTTTATAGGAGAATTCATTACTCCATCCTCCTAACCAATCAGGAGTAACATTACCTATCTTTTTACCTGTAGTAAGTGTTGGAAGTCCATTCGAACCAATTATAACACGTCCTTTAGCATCTGTTGTGAATCCGGTTCCATAAAGTGATCCCCACGATTCACCAACCTTAGCATAATTATAGACACTCCAATCGGAATTAATAGTATAGGTATCTAATCCAGGGGCAAGCGTGATGACTTTACTCTGATCTTTTGACCAATTCAAAGTGGAAGTCCAGTTAAATCCGTTCGCATTTTTGAAGATATCTGCTGAAAGTGTAAGTTCAGCTCCCTTATTTTCCACCTTACCCGCATTAACTAACTCATATCCATAACCGGTTGAAACAGTAGTCTGTACTGTCATGATCTGATTAGTTGTTGTCTTGTTATAATAGGCCAAATCCAAACGAACTCTATTGTTAAAAAATGATGATTCAACACCGACCTCATTTGTATTTACATCCTCTGGAGCCAAGTTTGAATTTGCTAAAGTCTTTGATTGATAAAACTGTGATACACCGTTGATGGTAGAGCTTGTCGGTACCGTTTCAGATGTCGGTGAAACAAAATATTTACCGGTACGATATGCAGTCGTTGCATTACCAACATGAGCAATATTTCCTCTGAATTTCAAATAACTCAACACATCACCTTTTAATCCTTTAAATGTTTCAGTAGGGATCCAGCTTAAACTTGCGGAAGGATAGAAAAACGATTTGTTAATTGTTGAACTCCAGTCATTACGGGCACTTACTTCCAAATAAACCTGACTTGCATAGCCAAAAGAGGCATTACCATAAACAGAATTTGAACGGACGTGTGTATGATCCATAAAAGTATAGGGTGCTCCAACCACGTTTGCCATTGTAAATAGCCCTGGAATAGTGAGGCCATTTGATTCTGTTGCTCCTAAGTCAGACTGACTCCAGGTCATATCTCTATAGTTTGCACCCGCCAATCCATCTACAGTGAAATTACCAAATTTCTTATCGAAATAAGCAATAAAATCTGCATTCAGTTCGTGACGGTCGTCTATACTTTGACGGAACCAACCATTTGGATCATCTGTACTGTATACTGTCTTTTGGAATGTTTTGTCAGTATAAAAATCATAACCTATTCTTCCCTCAAATTTCAACCAATCTGTTGGTTTGAAATATATCGAACCTTTTGATATGACACGATCCCGGTCGTACGAATTTGTGTTATTATATAAATTGTAATATGGATTAACATGGAATGCCTGAATCCAGTTATATGGATGTCCGGTTACAGGATCTGTTTGGGTATAATTAGCTTTCAAATCATTCATGTCAACCTGACGTCCAAACCATTGAAATATGGATTGTAAAGGGTTTGAGGATGAGTAACCTGTTGCCATAAGATTATCACTTTTCGTTTTATTGTAATTCAGCGAAAAATCAGAACTAATGTATTTATTGAAATTATATGATCCGGTTAAAGATATATTATATCTTTTCTGATCGGTGTTTGGTACTGTACCATTTTGGTCACGATATCCAACAGATGCACGATATGATCCTTTATCGCTCGAATTACTAAAAGCAAAATCATGACTTTGAGATAATCCTGTTTGAAAAAAGTCTTTAATATTATTAGGATGTGACACCCAATCAGTAGCCTGACGTACCCCATTAACAATAGGGCTATTATATTGAGGTATTTTCAAACCTATATTCAAGCGTGGACCCCAGCTTTCATCATCTGCGTCATTAAATCCACTACCTGTTCCATCTACGTAGTTGAAACCTGCACCCAGATCTGAAGAACCTGCAAAATTACCGGTTGCATAATCCTGATAACTCGTTCCTGCAGGAACTTTACCGGAAGTTTTATTCGCATTATAATAATATTCAGAGCCATGATAACCCTGTCCATATTTATTCTGATAATTCGGTAAATGATAAATATTATCTACTGTAAAACTTCCGTCGTAGTTAATTTTCATCTTTCCATTTGTTGACTTACCTTTCTTGGTAGTGATCAGAATTACACCATTCCCGGCGCGCATTCCATAAAGTGCAGCAGAACCACCTTTCAATACTGAAATATTTTCAATATCATTCGGGTTAATATCATTCAACCCTGAACCTGTATCCAGAAAGCCTTTACCATCGCTACCAAGCTGACTTCCCGAACCACCATCCATAGGTACACCGTCAATTACTATCAACGGGTCATTGCTGTTGAAAGATGAGTTTCCACGTATTAAAATACGTTGTGAAGCACCAACAGCTCCACCTGCTTGTGTTATCTGAACACCTGACACTTTACCTTGCAAAGCATTAGCAACATTTAACTGAGATGTCTTGTTTAATTCATCTGATTTTACATCTTGAACCGCATAACCCAATGATTTTTTTTCCCTGGTGATACCGAGTGCAGTCACAATAACTTCATCAATTTGTCTGTCGGAAACTTTCAGTTGAATAGTCATGTAGTTTATCGCTTCCACATCTACTGTTTTCATCCCAATGGAGGAAATTACCAGGGTCTTTTCATTCCCGGGCAAGTTGATTTTAAATTTTCCATCTGTATCAGTAATTGTACCAAGAGTTGTACCCTTTATCATTACCGTAGCACCAATAATCGGTTGCCCATCATCTGCAGAAATTACACTTCCTGAAATTGATTTTGTTTGAGCATGAACCAAACCTACACTTACCAAAATCAGGCAAGCCAATAAGAACCTTAGTTTCCTCATAAATTTAACATTTTGTTTTTAATCTTCTTCTATTTGTTTTTTATTCTGATTATTCAATATTTAATAAGAGTGCAAAAGTACGGCATAAAACTATGCCAAACAAGCGTTTTTGATTACAGAATGTAAGATTATACAGTTTATTGGTGTCATTGTGACATTTTAAAATTCGTCACCATTTTATTAAACAACAATAATAAACATATTTTAAAAGAGACTAATTATCCAATCTAACATAATATGAGAGATATAGCACGTTACGCCTAAATTTATACAAATAATTTCCCTCTATAATTTAATTAAATAACACATTTAAACCCTTCCTTGAATAAAATAAAAATAAAAGATTATTTAACTTATATTCTAGACAAACGAAAGACAACTGCTGAGAATTACCATCATATTTTGGTTATTTTTTATATAATTAAACCATATTGTTAGATTATTGTAATATATAATAACTTTTTGACAGAATACGATTAAACAATCCATGCATAATGTTGAAGCAATATTATGGATCCTATCCTTCTATTAAGCTTTCAACATGATTCCTTAAAAAAATAGCATACTGAGAGTTATCTGTACGCTATTACACTGATTCATAAATTTGCCCAAAACGGATATCAATACCAGAACCCCTTCAAACCACCTTCACCACTTTCCCGCACCCGGCATATTTTACCCCTACCGGTGTTGCGTCGAAGCCGCTGGTCCCAAATTCCACCCCGATACCCAATACCAGGGAGACATCGTCACTTATTAGGCGCATTTCCTCCAAGAATTGCAGTTCAAACTCCATAGCAGGCAATACGGTATCCGTGGAAAACCATTCGCTCTCCACCACCTCGCCTTTGCGTGAAAACAGCGGGCTGGTGGGTTGATATTGATTGTTTGCTTCCACTTAGGTCATGTCCGATACGGAGCCCAATGAAATGATGATCCTGAAGAACGGCAGGTTGCGATAATTCACAAGGTGCAACTCGGTATTGATGGACTGGATCGATACCCGTGCACTTACCATCGATCTGTCAACCGTGTAATTCATCGGTACGCGCAACACGGTTTCCAGCACCTGCTTGCGGCTCACGTTAAAGCCCGCCAGCATTTCCTTGTGCTGTGACAGGAAAAGTCCGCGCACCCCATGTTCCCCTGCCAGGTCTTCAAGCTGAATCTGCTTCGCCAGCGCATTCAACGCCCCCGAGACGGCATAATCTTCCAACCGGTTTAGCGGGGTAATGGCTGAACGGATATTGCTGGCCAACAACGTGCACCCCAGCCATTCCTTGTTATTGAGGCGTACCTTGGCAAACTTGGGCGAATTCTGTATCGTGCTTTTATTCGCTCCCCCTTTTGAGCGGACATAAATCTTGTCGTCACCCCGCATGGTGTAGATACTCATGCCCTGAAGCGAGCCCGTGATCTTGTTAATCCCTTTCGAAATGGCCATAATATTTGAGTTTTAAGTGAATTGTTTTAAGTTGAATTTATAGGTAGTCCAATCAATGTCGTTTTAAATTAGATATATGGGATATCTATGGGATGAATATGGGATATATAATGAATTTGTGTTGATCAACTGCGAACCAACTGTTAACCAACTGTTCTTGTAAAGTATAAGTGCTGTAGTGTATTTGCATTGGGTGGTAGGATCAACACGAGTAGAAAGCACCATATACCCATTTCAAGACTTGCCATTTGACAGGCAATGTGAAAAAATAGCTTTGAAAAGATGATACTTTCTAAATGAAACATGAAATTGATTTACGTTAATAAGGTTAAGGTATCTTTGATTCTTTCTACGAAGGTTCCCAAACATAATAAGGTTATTTATTCAAAAACCTTATTATCAAAATATTAAACCTTAATAGAAAACCAACGAACTACAAGTATCAACCTTATTATCTTATAAAAAAACGTATCAACTATCCAATTCGTTAATAACAAACCGGTTAAGAATAGAAAATCTAAATGTTTGTTGGAGGTGAAAGAAGGTAAGGAAGGAAAAATAGCAAACAAAACATGAGGGTATGAAATTTTCGTGCAAAATAAACAAATTAAAAATAATTAAGTTTTTTATTTAAAGATAGTAGTAAATGTATCATATTCTGATAAAATAGTACAATTCTATTTGTTTGATTAAATCTAATTTTGTGCAGTTTAATTTCAAAAGCAATAAGTGACCTTAATACAAATTGATATTCATCTAGCATATTTATCATTAAACAAAGTTCAAATAACCAATTTAATAAATTAACAAATCAAAAATTATCACAAATGAAAAAAATTACTTATTTAAATCGATTTTCCAAGCCGGCTTTGCTAGCCATGTGTTTTTGTCTTTCAAGTATTAATTCTTCTTATGCCATCAGTTCAAAATCGGACGTATTAGCCAATCGGGTTTCTGCTGAAAAATCAGATTATTCTGAAAAGGTTATATATGATTTTGAGATTGTTAAACTCGATTGGGCAAAGGGTGTCGGCGGTTATGCATGGGCTGGAGCTACTGTGGGGGTTCAAGCGAATCCATCCATTGATGCAAATAATAGTTCTGCATATTCTTTAAAATGGACTCGCGACGCATCAGGTGGTAATGCAGGTGGTGGCTATACAATACAATCTAATGCTTCCATAGATGCTACGGGATGGGATCGTATTACCTTTCAGGTTTATTCCGCTTCACCGGTCACATCAATTGTCATGACTTTTTTAACTACTGCTGGAGCAAATGTGGCGAGTAAGAATGTTTCATGCAATGTGCTGGCTAATAAATGGACCAAAATCAGCTTGAATTTAAGTACTGATCTACCAAATTTGGTTGGTAAATCATTCAACAACTTACAGGTTCAAATAGGCTCAAATTCAGGAGTATCAATATTTGACACATATACTGATAATTTTAAATTTGAAGCAGGAACAGCTGTTGTTGTAACACCTCCCGTAGCAACAAGCAACGCAATTGGTGATGATGCATACCCATTAACAAATGTGATCGATGGAGTCAACACTACTGACTGGAGAGGTGCAACCATGCCTTCTGCTAGTAATCCGGTTTGGTTACAAATAAAATACTCCAGTGCGCAAATATTCAAACAATACACATTGACATCAAATAATTTATCATCAGCTAGTGATCCAATGACATGGGTTTTGGAAGGATCGAATGATGGAGCAACCTGGACGAGCCTGGACACACGAAGCAATATCACATGGGCTGCCCGAAAAACAGCAAAAACATTTGGCTTTACGAATACGACAGCTTATACTTATTATAGAATGACTACAACAGCAATAAACGGGGGTACCACAGAGATCCGGCTAGCCGATATTGCTTTCAGTTCTGTAGCTACAGGAGTGTCCACAACCATTTCAGATAATGCAAAAATTTATCCACAGTCAGATAAAGTAATAGTTGATCTATCAGCGATAAAAGAGGCATCCCTGATAACCGTTTTTGACGTTAGAGGTTCTGTTGTTAAAACAGTAAGAAGCAATGGAAATGAAAGGTTGGATATCAGCTTACAAAACAAAGGTATTTATTTGATACGTGTTCAAAATTCAACAATCTTTACCCAAAAAGTTGTGTTATAGTTTTTTATTAATGATAATGCCTAAAATAACTCCAATGGATTTTATATCCTTGGGGTTATTTTTTTTTGATTTGTGTTGAAGAAATCGATAATTTGAATTTATTATTTCGTTTTAATAAAAAAGCGACTAATTCATTACAAATTTGTTGATGTATAATTTGTGCCAGAGGTCTGATAGCAATTGTGTAAAGTAGTTACGATAAATTACTGTGTGATTTTTGAGTAAATTAACGATTATATTTTAGCTCATGATATTAAAAATGTCAAAAAAGTATCATAGTAGGATAAATAAATACGCATTTACAGGGTGAAAAGTGATTAATTTTGTACCGCTCTATGAAACAGACTCGTCAAACTGATGGATTAATTTTGTCGGTGGCGGGTGGCAAATTAATATAGCCAATATCTTGATCGATAGAATATTTCGAATAAAATGGTTAGTTTTTAAAACATTAATACAATATGAAACACTGTTCTTTCAAACATGAAGTCCGCATTTTTATATCCTGTATTGTTTTAATTTCGGCTTCAATACAAACATATGCACAAGTTGATCCATGGATACTTAAAGCTGAGAAAATTGACACTATGAACTATCATGGTATCACTGTTGCAAATGGGATGATAGGGATAGTTTCGTCACCCGAGCCATTAAAAGTGAAAACTGTGGTACTTGCAGGAACCTATGATGTGTATGGACGTGGAAGGGTAAATAATTTTTTGAACAACATTAATCTATTAAATATACGATTGGATATTAATGGAAAAAAAATGAATACCGGTTCAGTATCAAATTTCAAACAAGAATTAAATATGCACTCCGCAGCATTTTCTTCAACTTTTGATTATCAGGATCAGGCAAGTGTTAACTACACTTACTATTCGCTTCGTCAGTTACCATTTTGTGTTTTAATGAAAGTAACAATAACTGCTAAAAAGGATATTACTATCAATGCTGCTAATATACTGGAGGCACCTGTTGCTTTTCGTGATATTCAAAATTATTATAGTAAAATTGACCGGTCTCATGTTACTATTAACTTACTCACTTCTACTGCCAAAAGTCCGACCAGAAAACTACAACTCTGTACTTCGACCTCATTTCTTTTTACAGAAACTCATTCTCTGGAACCGGAGGTTGTCCATGAAATAATTGATAGCAGTAGGCACTTGATGAAATTTACCAAAACCATTAAAGCCGGTCAGACCTATTCATTTTGCGTGGTCGGATCTTCCATTTCTTCAGCACTTCATTCCGATCCTCTAAACGAAGCTGAACGGTTAACCATTTTTGCTAAACTTGAAGGTCGCGACCGGTTGATTAAACTCCATGAAAATGCCTGGGCCGAATTATGGAAAAGTGATATCCAGATAGAAGGTGACCCTCAATCACAACAGGATATTCATAGTATGTTGTATCATTTATATTCTTTTGCCCGTGAAGGAAATTCATTTTCGCCGTCACCAATGGGTTTATCCGGATTAGGATATAACGGACATGTGTTTTGGGATACCGACATTTGGATGTTTCCGGTTTACCTGATGTTACATCCTGAAATAGCCAGATCTCTTATGGACTATCGTTTTGAACGACTCGAATCAGCAAAACGCAATGCGCTGTCACACGGATTTAAAGGAGCCATGTATCCATGGGAAAGTGCAGGAGCCGGCATAGAAGAAACACCTGTATGGGCGTTAACCGGGCCATTCGAACATCACATTACAGCCTGTGTAGCTTTAGCGGCCTGGAATTACTATTGTGTAACACAGGATAAAAACTGGCTTAAGGAAAAAGGGTGGCCAATATTATCTGCGACTGCTGATTTCTGGTCTAGCCGGGTAGAACGAAACGGAGCCGGAAAATACGATATCAAAAATGTGGTTGCAGCTGATGAATGGGCTGAAAATATCGATAACAATGCATTTACAAATGCTGCAGCAAAAGCCAATTTGCATAACGCAACAAAATCAGCCATTTTGTTAGGAATCACCGCCAATCCGGATTGGGAATTAGTGGCTAAAAACATACCAATACTTAAGTTTCCTGATGGAACAACCAAAGAACATGCTACTTATAAAGGAGAAGGTATAAAACAGGCCGATGTAAATCTGCTGGCATATCCATTAAAAGAGATTACGGATCAAAATCAGATAAAAGCCGATTTAGAGTATTACAACAAACGGATACCTAATGCCGGGACACCGGCAATGACACAAGCTATTTTTACATTGCTTTATGCCCGATTAGGTGATAGCTTAAAGGCATATCAATGGTTTAAAGATGCCTATGTTCCTAACCTGAATCTTCCTTTCAGAGTAATTGCAGAAACAAAAGGGGGTACAAATCCATATTTTGCAACCGGTGCCGGCGGAGTTTTACAAAGTGTCATAATGGGTTTTGGGGGGTTAGATATTTCACCGGAAGGAATTGTACAAATTAAATCGATACTACCTGAAAAATGGAAAAAGCTAACAATCACGGGAGTCGGAACTGAAGCGAAAACATTTGTTGTAAATAAATAGAACATGAATTATCAAAACAATAAACATTTCCTACTTCTTATTCTATTTTCATTCTGGATAAACTTATCCATAGCACAAGTTCAGGATACAATTAAGATACTGGCCATAGGAAATAGTTTTTCGGAAGATGCAACCGAGTCGTATCTTTGCGATTTAGCAAAAGCAGATGGTGTAAAACTCATTGTTGGAAACATGTATATCGGAGGTTGCTCGTTAGAAACACATTGGAATAATTCGGTCGGAAACAGGGCGTCATATTCGTACCGGAAAATTACTAACGGAGTTAAAATCACATTGGAAAACCAAACACTCTTTGATGCTATTACAGATGAGGATTGGGATTATATTACTTTTCAACAGGTAAGCCAGAATTCAGGAATCTACGATACTTATTTTCCATATTTATCGAATTTACAGCGTTATGTAAAACGAATCGCAACAAACAACAACGTAAAATATGCTCTTCATCAAACATGGGCCTATGCAGCGAACTCGACTCATTCGGGATTTGCAAATTACAATAGAGATCAAATGCAAATGTACCATGCAATTGTTAGTGCAATAAATTCAGCTTCAACCCAAGCAGGGATTGACATTATTATTCCTTCAGGCACTGCAATTCAGAATGGAAGAAACAGTTTTATCGGCGATCAATTTAATCGTGATGGATATCATTTAAGTTATGGACTAGGGCGTTACACAGCAGCCTGCACATGGTATGAAAAGCTGATAAAAATATCAGTCGTTGGGAATTCATTTATTCCTGGAATTATAACGAAAGGGGAAGCACGTGCAGCTCAGCTTGCAGCACATTTCGCGGTGATAAATCCAGGAAATGTAACCAATATGGATAATAATCTGCCAAATGCAACAACTATTCTTCTAAAAAACCAACCTATCAAGCTATAGAAAATAAAATGGCTATACTTTTAAATTCAAAGAATAGTCCATCAAAGTATAATTTTATTGATTTAAAAAATCTCTATGAAACGATTTAATTTTATTATTGTATTAAGTCTGGTTAGTTTACTTAGTATTGCTGAAAATTCGCTTGACAAAAAAGCTATTTTAAAAGACATGCAACGTGTAGCAGATTGGGAACTAACACACTTTGAAGAAAAAGTAAAAATTGGTTCAATTTATAAAAATTCCCATGCCTATTGGGCCTGGACAAATGGATCCATGTATATTGGCATGCTTGATTGGGCTAAACTGAGTAAAGATAAAAAGTATCTACAGTTTTTAAAAGCAATTGGAGAGAAAACTGCATTTAAACCAGGACCAAGCATTTTTCATGCTGACGATATTTGCGTTAGTCAACTTTACCTTGAACTATTTTCACTATACAGAGATTCCAGTATGGTCAAACCTACTTTAGAGAGAATGAATTTTGTGCTGACTAATCGTTCTTTGGGCAACCTGGATTATTTGGAAAGTGGAAATGATAAACGTTGGAGTTGGTGCGATGCTTTGTTTATGGCTCCTGCAGCTTATGCACGAGCTTCCAGAATTACAGGTGACAGAAAATATGTCGATTTCATGGATCAGGAATTTAAAGTTACTTACGATACACTCTTTGATCACACACAACACTTGTTTTTCCGTGACACCCGATACAAAACTCAAAAAGAAGCAAATAGCGAAAAGGTTTTTTGGGGAAGAGGAAATGGGTGGGTAATTGGTGGTTTATGTATGATTATTGACAATTTACCAAAAGATCATCCTACTCGTTCTATGTATATTAATCTTTATCAGCAAATGATGCAAAGAATTGCAGAACTTCAAGACAATAAAGGGTTTTGGCATTCAAGTCTTTTAGATCCTCATAGTTACCCCATGCCTGAAACAAGTAGTTCCGGTTTCTTTACATATGGTTTGGCTTGGGGAGTAAATAACGGCTTTCTGCCGGCAAAAAAATACAAACCCATAGCTCAAAAAGCATGGAAAGCGTTAATTACGGCTGTTCATTCTGACGGAAAAATAGGTTGGGTACAACCGATTGGGGCTGACCCAAAAAGTGTAACTCAAGATATGACTGACGTATATGGTGTCGGTGCGTTTCTAATGGCCGGTTGCCAAATATACAAACTAAAATAAAAATCTATCACAATTTATCACCTTAACTCCCAAATAGATAAATTAAAACAGAAGCATTTAACATGAAAAAAAACAGAATTATTAGCATTAGCATTATTTGTCTTTTACTGAGTACAATGTATATAAAAGCACAAAAGCCAACCAATTTAGACGTAAACCAACCTATTGAAAAGCGAATTGAAAATGCACTTTCTTTAATGACATTGGAAGAAAAAGTGGCAATGTGTCACGCGCAGTCTAAATTCAGCTCCAGAGGTGTTCCACGCTTAGGAATACCTGAAGTTTGGACTGATGATGGACCTCACGGAATTCGGGAAGAAGTTTTTTGGGACAAATGGAGCGGTGCCGGATGGACTAATGACTCTTGTACTGCGTTTCCTGCACTGACATGCCTGGCAGCAAGTTTTAATACTCAGATGGCATTGAATTATGGGAATGCAATCGGTGAAGAAGCTCGTTATCGAAATAAAACTGTACTTTTAGGACCTGGTGTTAATATCTATAGAACTCCACTAAACGGACGAAATTTTGAATATATGGGAGAGGATCCCTATCTTTCATCTCGGATGGTTGTTCCGTACGTTCAAAGTGTTCAGCAAAATGGTGTAGCAGCGTGTGTAAAGCATTTTGCATTGAATAATCAGGAAGATAAAAGGATGAGCATCAATGTAAAAATCAGTGACCGCGCATTGCACGAAATTTATCTACCCGCATTCAAAGCTGCTGTTGAAGAAGGGAAAGCATGGTCGATCATGGGGTCATACAATCAATTCAGAGGAGAACATTGTTGCCATAATGATTTATTGTTAAATAAAATATTGAAAAACGATTGGAAATTTGATGGTGTAGTAATAAGTGATTGGGGAGGTGTACATAATACTGATCAATCAGTTGCTAATGGTCTCGATCTTGAAATGGGGACCTCCACCAATGGCTTGACAACTTCCGGTACATTGCCCTATTCTGAATATTATTTGGCAAATCCATATCTTATCGGTTTGAAAACAGAAAAATACAGCCAGCAAATCTTAAACGATAAAGTGAGCAGAATTCTACGTTTGATTTTCAGAACAACCATGAGTGCCAATCGTCCGTATGGTAAATTTGTAAGTCCCGAACATTCCGAAACTGCCCGAAAAATTGCCGAAGAAGGAATTGTATTGTTGAAAAATGAGAAACATTTTTTTCCAATCCCTGTTGGAAAATATAAGAAAATTGCTGTTATTGGCGAAAATGCCATACGAAGTCTGGTGATTGGTGGTGGTTCTTCTTCGCTTAAAGTAGCTTATGAAGTCTCTCCTTTACAAGGAATAATAAAAAAATACGGTGAAGAACATATCGTATATTCCCAGGGTTATATCTCAACCAAATCCGAATATGGTCAAGAGCTGGTGTCCGATTTCAATAATGATTCCTTAATGAATGCAGCTGTTGAAGCGGCTAAAAATGCTGATATAGTTTTATTTATTGGGGGCTTAAATAAAAATCATTTTCAAGATGCAGAAGGTGGTGACCGTAAAACATTGGAATTGCCTTTTGGACAGAATAAATTGATTACAGCTTTATTGAAAGTCAATAAAAATCTGGCAATTATACTATGTAGTGGAAACGCGGTGTCCATGCCATGGGTTAACGAAGTTCCTACCATCATGCAAAGCTGGTATCTGGGTTCAGAAGCCGGGAATGCCATAGCTAATGTTCTTTCAGGAGAAGTAAATCCATCCGGCAAATTGCCTTTTTCGTTTCCCAAAAAACTGGAGGACAGTGGAGCCCATTCATTTGGACAGATCTCGTATCCTGGAGATGGCATCGATGAAGAATATAAAGAAGATATTTTGGTAGGTTATCGCTGGTTTGACACCAAAAAGATTGCTCCATTATTTGCGTTTGGTCATGGCCTGTCATACACTTCATTTGAGTATGGTAAGGCCACAACTGACAAGCCTACATACAAAAAAGATGAATTAGTGAAACTTACTTTTACAATCAAGAACACAGGAAAGGTAACAGGTGCTGAAGCTGCTCAGATCTATATTTCAGATGAAAAATCAACGGTAATCAGACCGCTAAAAGAATTAAAAGCTTTTTCAAAAGTATTGTTGGAAAGTTCCGAGAGTAAACTGATTGAAATTAATTTGCCAATAAAGGATTGGGCATTTTTTAATGATAAAATTCAAAAATGGGTAGTTGAACCAGGAAAATTCACCATTCTGGTCGGCTCGTCATCTTTAGATATTCGTCAGAAGGTGAGTATTGAAGTTGATTAGCCAAATTTTATAAGATGTGAATACTCAGATTCTATTGGATAATAGTATCAGAGATAGATAACTAAACATACATCAAACAACAGAGATTCAATAAATCACTCATTAAATGAAAAGTATAAACAGGCACGTTTTATATATTATTATTTCAATTACAATTTCATCTCAGACAACTCAAGCTCAGAAAAAAACCAATGAGCAAAGAGTTGATTCTGTCATGAGTTTAATGACGCTGGAGGAAAAGGTCGGTCAGTTAAACCAGTACAGCGATGATTTAATTGCCACCGGACCCATAACCATCGATGCTGATAAAGCCAGCCAGATAAAAAAGGGGCAGGTGGGATCTCTGTTAAATTGCATGGGAAGTGAACGTACGCGAACCTGGCAAAAGGCAGCTATGCAATCCCGATTGAAAATCCCGCTATTATTTGCACAAGATGTCATACATGGTTATAAAACTACTTTCCCTATACCTCTTGCCGAGTCTTGTAGCTGGGATTTAAAAGCCATTGAATTATCGGCACGGGTTTCAGCAACCGAAGCAAGTGCCAGTGGGATAAACTGGACTTTTGCCCCCATGGTTGACATTTGCCGTGATGCCCGTTGGGGAAGAGTGATGGAAGGTGCCGGCGAAGATACTTATCTGGGTTCAAAAATAGCGTATGCCCGTGTCAAAGGATTTCAGGGCGATAAACCGGGTGAAATAAACTCATTAATGGCATGTGCCAAACATTTTGCAGGATATGGGGCAGCACTTGGTGGACGGGATTATAATTCTGTGGATATGAGCGAAAGACAACTCCTGGAAATATATCTTCCTCCGTTTAAAGCTGCGGCCAATGCCCATGTAGCTACTTTTATGTCATCCTTTAATGATCTGAATGGTTTACCATCCACGGGTAACAGACATCTCCTAAGGGATATTTTAAAAGGGAACTGGAAATACGATGGTTTTGTGGTAAGCGATTGGTCCTCTATTGGAGAAATGATAACTCACGGGAATGTGAAAGATGGATACGAGGCAGCATTATGTGCCATGACAGCCGGATGCGATATGGACATGGAAAGCCGGAATTACAAAAACAACCTGATTCAACTCGTAAAAGATAAGAAAGTATCTGTGTCACTCATTGATGATGCTGTAAAGAGGATTCTACACAAGAAGTTCGAACTCGGTTTGTTCGACGACCCTTACAAATTCTGTAACACTGAACGGGAACAAAAAGAATTAAATGATCCTACACATGCTCTTGCGGCTCGGGATGTTGCCAAACGAAGCATCGTATTATTAAAAAACGACAATCACCTGTTGCCTTTATCGAAAAACACCAAAACCATTGCTTTCATTGGACCGTTGGTGAAACCGAAAATGCAGAATAAAGGTTTCTGGGACGTAGAAGTACCGGGAATTGATTCAGCATACGTGGTATCTCAGTGGGAAGGGCTTGTAAACAAAGTTGGCAAGACCTCCACCATTTTGTATGCAAAAGGGTGCAACATCGAAGGGAATAACAGAGATGGATTCGCGGAGGCAGTTAATGTTGCCAAACAAGCTGACGTGGTCATCCTGAGCATCGGAGAGCGACGCGATATGTCTGGCGAAGCCAAGAGCCGTAGCATCATAGAAATTCCGGGAATACAGGAGGAACTATTAAAAGAACTGCTGGCTACAGGAAAACCTGTTGTAGTAATCATAAACGCCGGACGCCCCTTGGTTTTCAACTACACGGCCAAAAATGCTCCTGCCATAATTTACACTTGGTGGCTCGGCAGCGAGGCGGGAAATGCCATTGCCGATGTAATGTTTGGCGATTACAACCCTTCCGCCAAACTCACTATGACTTTCCCGGCCAGCACCGGACAGGTACCACTCTTTTATAACCATTTCAACACAGGGCGCCCTCCGAAAAATGATAGCGACCTTCGCAATTCGTATATTGATTTACCAATTTACCCGCGTTACGAATTCGGGTATGGATTAAGTTATACATCATTTCAATATAGCCAGTTACATTTGAATAAAAAGAAACTAAAATCGAACGAACAACTGGAAGTTTCCGCCACCATAACCAATACAGGCAATTATGATGGCGAAGAAATCGTACAGCTTTATCTGCATGACCTGGTTGGGTCAATTGTACGACCAGTGACAGAGCTAAAGGATTTTAAGAAAATTGCACTTAAAGTCGGTGAATCAAAAACAATTACGTTCAGCATTGACGCCGAAAAACTTTCATTCTTTAATCAGGAATTGAAATGGGTAGCCGAACCGGGTGAATTTGACATCATGATAGGTGCTTCTTCAAAAGATATACAGTTAAAAGACCGGTTCGAATTGGTCGAATAATGTTTTAAATGAAATTATCCGCGAAAACAAAATAATACCATTAATCATGACCAGAAAGAGCTATCTTGTTTTACTATTGATTATTTTTACCACAAAAATAATACTTGCTGAACAACCGGACACGTTAAAGATTTTGCGTGTCGATAAATCACCTGTTTTTGATGGAAAAGCAACTGATGATGTATGGAGTAAGGCTGCATGGATAAGTATCGATCAGGTTTGGATGCCCTGGAAAGGTACTCTGTCAGCAACGGATTTTTCAGGTCGTTTTAAAGTGTTGTGGTCTAAAAAAACTAATTTGCTTTATTTTGTTGCTGAAATCACCGATGACCTATTCCGGGATGGATTTGTTTATGGGAATGCACGAAATTATTCTGATTATGATATATTTGAGGTCTTTTTAGATCCGGATCATTCAGGTGGCATGCATGTGTTCGACGAAACAGGTGAGAATGGAAAACTCTGGGGAACAAATGCCCAAAACGCATTCACCTATCATATATCTGTAAATACGCCTCCTGATGGCAAGATGACACATCGTAAAACGGTGGAGGATATTGCAGGCACAAGTTGGACAGATATACGCAATTACAGTGACCATTTACCGGATTTCGCTTTTCGTAAGAAAGGGAGTACATACACCTATGAGTTTTCGCTCAAAGTGTATAAAGATACTTACAAACCCGATTCTCCTTCCGAAAATGACCGTGATCAGCTTTATGCCGGAAAGATTATGGGCCTGGCAACAGCCTATTGCGACGATGATCATGCTACAGGAATGCCAATCCGCGATAATTTCATCGGCTCTGTTCGAGGCGTGGAATCGGCTATTGAGTGGGATGTTGACCGTAAGGAATATGTTTTTAACCAAACCTGGAAAAATGCCTCTTACTTTGGAGTTGCACTTTTAGTTAATAATTAACGCGATTCCATTTTTCCAATAAATAAAATGATTTTAAATGTCATACAATTAATACTTAATAATGAAAAACACAAAACACTTCATTTGCACCACTTTAGGCTTCTTCTGTATTCTTCAATCCGGATTTGCAGGTAATTTAGTCAAAACAAGTTCTGAAAATCAATCTGATACAAGCAACGTGGTTTGTTATAGTTATCCCCGTCTTAGTCCAAAATCTGTCGATTACAAAGTAAAAGTAAATAACAAGGACGTTTTTGTTTATAACACTTCGGCAGCTCCATTTGCAGCTTTTGCATGCAGTGGCCCTGTGACTGTTGAAATAGAAATGCCAAACGCCTCAAAAAACGTGACTGTTTCTCCTTTAAAAAAAGGAGTAAAAACTGTAATCGATGGCACTCGTGTGAGTTTTCAGCTTCCTAGACCAATGTCAGTAGCCGTAGAAATAAATGGTATGCCTCAACTATATATTTATGCCAACCCAATAGATTCAATTCTTCCTTCCGTTTCGGATAGTAATGTGAAATACTTTAAAGCAGGACAGGTCTATGAAGTAGGTGAACTTCAACTTAAGAATAATGAAACTCTTTACATTGAAGGTGGCGCAGTTGTACGTGGCTGCATAAGAGCTTCGTCGGCAAAAAATGTTCGCATTACAGGTTTCGGAATTCTTGACGGAGGTTATTATCACAAAGGGATTGATGAAGAAAGATCAATTGTACTCAAAGAGTGTGAAAATGCGGTCATAGAAAATATTATAATGATAGAACCTTCCTCGTGGATGATTGTTTTGGGTAATTGTCAAAACGTTACAGTTCAAAATGTAAAAGAGCTTGGTTTCGTTAGCAGTACAGATGGTGTTGATATTGTTGGTTCCAAAAAAATCAGAATTAATAATTGTTTTTTCAGAAATGGAGATGACTGCATAGCCATTAAAGCTCTCAATATGGGTAAATATGGCAACTTTAGTCAAGATGTCGAAGATGTTGAAGTTAGAGGTTGTTCATTTATATCGTATAGTGGAGGTCAGGCACTTGAAATTGGTCATGAATTAAGAACAGCCTCAATTAGTAATATACGATTTATAGATTGCGACATTTTAGGAGTCCATGGATTTGGAGGTGTTTTTGGCATACACAATTCCGACAGAGCCGTTATAAGCAATATTCTCTACGAGAATATCAGGGTGGAACATTATTATGATAAGCTAATTGATATGCGTATCATTAAAAGCAGGTATTTTCAGGATCTGGAACGTGGGCAAGCGCGTGATATAATTTTCAGAAACATTACTGTAACCGTATCGCCTTATAATCCTGGATATTCTATCTCTACAATAGGAGGTTATGACGCTAAGCACCTAATTCAAAACGTTTCTTTTGAAAACTTTACATTAAACGGAATTAAAGTACTAAATGCCGACCAATTGGATTTATTAACCAAACAAACATCTAATATAAAGTTCAAATAATTCCGCAGATTTCCCCTTAAATCACAATTTTCCACAATGAAATATATATTTCTTATTCTGATTATCCTTGTCACTAAAGGAATTTCAGCACAAACTATTGACCCTTATTCTCCTGATACCTCACAACCAAATCAAGTTGCAGGAATGGCATTGGTATTTAGTGATGAGTTTAATTACACCGGCAAACCGAATCCTGCTAACTGGACCTTTGAATCTGGTTTTCTTAGGAATAATGAACTTCAATGGTATCAGAGTGACAACGCAACCTGTTCAAGTGGACGTTTGGTCATTGAAGGTCGAAGAGCCAATTTTTCAAATCCTAACTATAAAGAAGGAAGTTCAGATTGGAAAACTAATAGAAAAACGGTAAATTATACTTCATCGAGTATTCATTCCAAAGGAAAACAATCATGGTTGTTCGGTCGATTTGAAATACGTGCCAGAATAGATACAACAAAAGGTTCCTGGCCAGCAATCTGGACACTTGGAATAAACAAAGAATGGCCGGCCTGTGGTGAAATTGACCTTATGGAGTTCTACAGACAAAACTATGTCCCAAGTATATTAGCTAATGTTGGTTGGGGCTCTGCTATGCTCAATGTTGCCATTTGGGATTCTTATTCTAAACCATTGTCACAATTATTATTACAAGATAGTAATTGGACAAAGAAATACCACGTTTGGCGAATGGATTGGACAAAGGATTCAATCTGTTTATATGTAGATGATGTACTCTTCAATTATACTTCATTAAAACAAACATTGAATGTTGACGATTCAAAACCATTTAAACAACCACATTTTATGTTGTTGAACCTTGCTTTGGGTTCAAATGGTGGAGATCCTTCCAATTCAGTTTTCCCAATAAATTACGAAATTGATTATGTGAGGGTTTATCAAAAACTTTCTGACCTTAAAAGCAAGTAATTACATGTAACAAATAACCATTATGAAGAAAAAAATCACAAAACATTCACTAATACTTCTAACACTAATCATTTTTTTTGGTTTATTCCAAGCTTGGAAAGAATCAAGAAATCCTTTTGCATTCTTTAAAGAGAAAACTCAGTCCAAATTAACAGGGTCTTATAAGAATACAAACTATTTAGAAGTATCTTCAATAAAAACAATAAAACAATGAATAACAAACTTTTAATCTCATTCATGATTACCTTTTTGTGTTCACTTGGGCTTTTGGTTCAATCAGAAATTAAACTTCCTTGTTTCATAAATAATGGAATGGTCTTACAACGGGATTTAGAAGTGCCTGTTTGGGGTTGGGCTTCAGCCGGAGAGAAAGTTCAACTTGAGTTTAAGGGAAACACTTACAATACTGTGACGGGCAAAAACGGCAAATGGAATTTAAAATTAAAACCGTCGAAAGCAGGTGGTCCTTATCAAATGATAATCAAAGGAAATAATTCAATTACTTTAAAAGATATTCTTATTGGCGATGTTTGGTTCTGCTCCGGCCAATCAAATATGTCATTTGACATGGGTGCTGTGGCTGAAAAGTATGCAAAAGAAATTGCGTCTTCTGAGAATAGTCAAATCAGACAGTTTATGGTCAACAGGAAATATAGTTTTAATGAAACTCCAAATGCCGAATCTGAATTAGGATGGCAGCGAGTAAATCCGCAAACAGTACTAAAATTTACGTCTGTAGGTTACTTTTTCGCCAAAGAACTCTATGAAAAATACAAAATACCGATTGGGCTCATTAATTGCAGTTATCCTGGAACGCCAGCTCAATGTTGGATCAACGAATCCGTATTGAAAACATTCCCGGCCTATTCTGCTAAGTCAATCGAATACAAGGATACAGCAAAGGTGAACAGAATCAATAGAAAAGATAAAATATTTGTTGATAATTGGTATAGTGATGTAAAACAAAACGACAAAGGACTAAAAGAAAAGTGGCTTTCGAATAGTTCTGATTATTTTCGCGACTGGGATTCTGTATCAATGCCCAATTTTTGGCAAAATACCGCTTTGAAAGACATTACTGCCGGTGTTGTCTGGTTAGAGAAAGATGTCAATATACCAACATCCCTAGCCGGAAAAAACGGGATATTATATGTTGGGAATATCGTAATGAACGATTCTACTTATATAAATGGAGTAAAAGTTGGTTCTATCTCCCATAGATACAGTCCAAGAGTTTATAAGATTGATGGTAACCTTCTAAAAGAAGGTAAAAATACAATTACAGTCCGTGTTTTGACCGAAAATACAGAAGGTGGATTTATTAAAGACAAGCCCTACAAATTAGATATTGATGGAACAACAATTGATTTAACTGGTAATTGGAAATATAAAATTGGAGTTAATGCAAAACCTCTTCAACGGGATAATATAATAAATTTCGCATATCAACCTACATCCATGTATTACGGAATGCTTTCTCCTCTTATTGGTTATGGAATTAAGGGGGTGATCTGGTATCAGGGTGAAGGGAATTGTTGGAATCCACATGAATATCAATCATTATTCCCGGCACTCATCATAAGCTGGAGAAGAGAATGGAAACAAGGAGATTTTCCATTCCTGTATGTACAGCTTGCTAATTTCAATCCAGCAGTAAACCAGCCAGGGGAGAGTAATTTGGCGGCACTACAGGAGGCACAATCCATGACACTCTCATTGCCAAACACGGGTATGGCCGTGATAAATGATTTGGGTGAATGGAATGACATACATCCTACCAACAAATATGATGTGGGGAAACGGCTTGCCCTGACTGCACAAAAAGTGGCTTACCACGACAAAAAAGTAGTTAGCTCCGGACCAACCTTTGAGAAAATGAAAGTTGACGGAAACAAAATTATTATCACTTTCTCCAATATTGGGAGTGGCTTGATTGTAAAAGGTGGAGGAGAGCTAAAGAAATTTGCTATCGCAGGATCCGATAAGAAATTTGTATGGGCAAAAGCAATAATCAGAGGAAATAAAGTAATCGTGTGGAGCGACGACATATTTTCCCCGGTAATTGCCAGGTATGCATGGGCCGACAACCCACAAGGTGCAAATCTATACAATAGGGAAGGTTTGCCTGCATCCTGTTTTAGAACAGACAAGTAATAAAATTCTTTAAATTTAATATTTCATGCAAAAAACACATAAAATTGACTCTATCTTTTTCGACATGGATGGAACCCTTTGGGACGGTGTAGAGGCGTATGCAAAAGGGTTCAACGATTTTTTCAAAATCAATAACATCGATCGTAGACTGACGGTAAATGATCTTTATGCGTATATGGGGTTGGAAGAAAAACAATATTTGGAAGCTACACTGCCGGAATTTCCGGTGGCAAAGAGAAAAAAAATGTACGAGCATATTATTAACTTTCAGTATGAACGAATACAGTCCGATGGAGGATTATTATACAAAGGTGTAAAAGAAGGTCTTAAACAATTAGGGGAAAAACACAAACTATTTATCGTAAGTAATTGTCCTGAATTTACTATTCAGTATTTTATGGAATGGGCAAAAATAAAAAATTCAATTACAGATACTTTGGCACATGGAATGAATTTTAAATCGAAACATGAAAACATTAAACTTCTTATTGAAAAATATGACTTACAGAATCCAGTGTATGTTGGAGATACGGATTCCGACCGTAAGCAATGTGATTTGGTTCCAATTCCATTTATTTTTGTAGATTATGGGTTTGGTAAGGTTGAAAAATGTGCTTTACAATTTACTTCTTTCAAAAAACTTACTGAATATTTCATTAATAACAAATAAAACTGGTATTCGCCATCTTTATTAAGAGGCACCATTAAAAGATGGAGATATTACCTTGTTAAATCACTAAGATTATGATTAGATACGACTAAATTTATATTTTATCAAATAACTTGTAGACAAAAACTTGAATGAGCCGAAATATTTATATTCATTTAGTCGCGATTTTAACATTCCTAATGAGTATTTGGAATGTTGCTGGAGCACAATCCATTAAACAAAAGAAACTAACAGATTTTGAATTGGTTTCCTCTGAATTGGTTTCTGCTTCGGGAGCATCACTTTCCTCGCCAAATTACAAATCAAATGTCTATTGGTTTCCTGTTCATGTACCTTCTACAGTATTAACTGGATTAGTTGCGAATCACATTTATAGCGACCCATATTCAGGGCTGAATAATATGCTGATCCCTGATGCATCGGATAGTTTTAACAAGGAATATAATCTGGAACAATATAGCTATTTACCCAATAGCCCTAATCCTTGGAAAAAACCATATTGGTACCGAACAACCTTTCATGTCTCCTCTGAGGATAAAGGGCGGTTTTTTCAATTGATTTTCAAAGGCATAAACTATAGAGCAGCAGTCTGGTTGAATGGTGAACAGATTGCCGACTCCACCCAAATGGTTGGGATGTTTACGGAATACAGCTTTAATGTAAGCCATCTTATAAAAACAGATGGACAAAATTACCTGGCAGTAAAAATTTATCCGCTTGATTTCCCGGGAACACCTTCGACAGAACAACTAAAAGCGTTGGGACCATTTTATGCTAATGGCGGACCAACAGGAGATATTGGGAAAAATATCACTATGCTCTGTTCGGTGGGTTGGGATTGGATACCACCCGTGCGTGACAGAAATATAGGCATATGGCAGCCGGTTTATCTTCGCTCATCCGGGGATGCTGTCATTAGTCAGCCTCATCTTATTACCACTTTCCCAAATCTTCCGGCAACTAATGTTGCCGATATTTCTTTGTCATTTAATTTAATAAATCACAGCAAAAGCAAAGAATCCGGAATACTGGAAGTGAGTGTCATTCCTGAAAATTTTAGTGGTGAATCGATCAAATTTTCGAATCCAGTAACCCTTGACGCTCAACATTCAACCAATGTAAAATTTGATCACAACACCGAGAAATCTTTACGCGTAAAAAATCCTCACCTTTGGTGGCCCAACGGGCATGGACTCCCAAATCTTTATCGTATCCGGCTGAAATATCTAATTGGGAATACTGTCTCTGACGATACATCTTTTGTGTTCGGAATTCGAACAGTAACTAGCATTGCTTCTGAAGTAAAAGGGAAATTTTTACGCCGTGATTTTTATGTAAATGGCAAAAAGGTAAATCTTGTAGGAGGGGCTTGGGTACCGGATATGATGGTTAATCGTGACTCCATTCGCTATGATAGTGAATTACAACTTTGTAGGAATGCCAACATAAATCTGGTACGCATTTGGGGAGGTGGAATAACTCCTCCCGACGACTTCTTTAATGCTGCTGACCGTAACGGGTTGTTGGTTTGGTCTGACTTTTGGATTACCGGCGATACTAACGGTGAATTTAAAGGCTCTGCCGAATGGCCATTGGAATCCAATGTCTTTATCAATAATATAAAAAATACAATTCTTAGAATACGAAATCATCCCAGTCTAATGGTATGGACAGGTGGAAACGAGGGACATGCCCGCAAAGAACTATATAATGCTATGAGAAACAGCATTATTGAACTCGATGGTACACGTCCATTTATTCCAAGTTCCTCCGGTTTTGCAAAATTACCTAATGACTGGAAAGGATCCTGGCCTGATGATAAAGCTTCGGGAGTGTATAGTGGTGGACCTTATTCGTGGAAAACATCTAAAGAATATTATGATCTGGCTGATAATGCCAAAGATTGGGTTTTTAAGGACGAAACAGGCATTCCTTCGCAACCGCCCTATAATACTCTTCCAAAAATCATTCCTAATCTGGTTTGGGATAAAACCCTGCCATTCCCATTCAATAATAGTTGGGGATATCACGATGCTGCTAATGATAACGGTAAATACGAGTCTTACTACCAAAGTATGGTTTATAATTATGGGCAACCAACTTCAATTAAAGAATTTTCAGATAAAATGCAGTTAATGAATGCTGTTGGCTATCAGGCAATTTTTGAATCGGCAGGAAACAAGCTAAACGAAAACGGGGGCGTCATGCTCTGGAAATTGAATGCAGCATTCCCAAGTGTGATGTGGCAAGTTTACGACTGGTATTTGCAACCCAATGCCGGTTATTATTTTATGCAAAATGCTTGTGAGCCTACTCACCTACAATTTAGTCAGGATAATCAGACAGTAACAGTTGTAAACCGTTCATATTTTCCACAGAAGAATCTTACCGTTGAAAGTAGTGTCTATTCCGTAAATTCGAAACTGATCGATCAACAGACAAAGGTTGTCAATATTAAAGAGGAATCGGTAACAAGAGTAATTCCATTGTCTAAAGTGCTGTCTCAAAGCAAAGAAGTCTCTTTTGTAGTTTTGAGGTTGAAAGATGAATCCGGAAACATTATTTCCCGAAATACCTATTGGCTATCTCAGGATAATAATTGCAAGCCGATGTCCGGTATGAAAAAAGCACTAATCAAAGCAAGTGTTGTTAACAAAGAATTAATGGGTTCACATTACCAATGGAACCTGAAACTGACAAATCAATCTGAGCAATTGGCCTTTTTTGTTCGCCCTATGTTGATGTGTCATGGTGAGGAAGTATTACCCAGTTTATGGTCATCAAACTATATCACTCTCAAACCTGAGGAATCTATAACAATGCAAGTAAGTGCTCCGCTTCGGAACATGAATGATGGAAACTTATCTTTCCAGATAGAAGGATGGAATATAGATACTGTTTATTTGTCAAACAATTAAGTACTGAATATAAGGATCGTCAGTGCTTTTATTTTTTTACTATCAACTATGAAAAAAATATCATTCACCACTCTATTTCTCTTTTTGTTTTTTACTTCCAATGCAGAACACAATACAACTATATTAGTCGAAACCGAAAGCTTTGCTCAGAAAGGTGGTTGGGTTATTGATCAGCAAAGCATGGACGTGATGGGCTCGCCCTACCTGTTGGCTCACGGCATTGGCATTCCTGTAAAAGATGCTACAACCACTGTGCAGTTTCCTAAAACCGGAACGTATCATATTTTTGTTCGGACACGCAATTGGGCTGCCCGTTGGAATATGACAGATGCACCCGGAAAATTCAAATTAATCGTGGATAATTCCACTCTTGTCCCTGTATTTGGAACAGAAACTGATGAATGGAACTGGCAAAAAGGAGGAAGTGTCGAAATTAAATCTAAAAAAGTGTCTCTTGCTATGAGGGATTTAACGGGTTTCGACGGCCGTTGTGATGCTATTATTTTCAGTACAGACCCTGACTTTATTCCACCTTCGGATGTAAAAGAAATTGAAGTGTTGCGTAATCTATTGAAGCCTGACATTGTAAAGCCTGTAAGTGTAGGCACATTCGATTTCGTAGTAGTGGGAGGTGGTATGGCTGGCACATGTGCTGCTATATCGGCAGCCCGCTTGGGATTAAAAGTGGCACTTATTCAGGACAGGCCTGTTTTGGGTGGGAATAACAGTTCCGAAGTGCGGGTGCATTTGGGCGGACGAATCAATGTGGAACCTTATCCGGCTATTGGAAATTTGGTTAATGAAATCGGTCCTGTAAAAGAAGGGAACGCACAGCCAAAGGATAATTATGAGGACGACAAAAAACTGTCGGCTGTAAAAGCTGAAAAGAATATTAGCTTGTTTTTGAATCACCGGGCTAATGTAGTCACCATGAAAAACGGCAAGATAGGAAGTATTCAGGCAGTGGATATTGAATCAGGAAAGAAGAAACTTTTTATAGCACCCCTTTTTGCTGATTGCACGGGGGATGCCACCATTGGCAACCTGGCAGGGGCTAAGTCTATGACTGGTAGAGAAAGTGCTAGCCAATATGGTGAAACACGGGCTCCGCAGAAAAAGGATTCGCTCACCATGGGTTCGTCGGTACAATGGTTTGCCATTTCCAACCCCAAAGAATCACCTTTTCCCGATATCAAATGGGGATTGCCCTGGAATGAAAGTAAGACACACAAGATAACCCGTGGTGACTGGGATTGGGAGACAGGCATGGGACTGGATCAAGTCACAGAAATTGAACGTATCCGGGATTATGGGTTGTTAGTGGTTTATTCAAATTGGTCGTACCTGAAGAATCATTCGCAGGACACCTCTGAATTTGCCAATAAACAGTTGGAGTGGGTAGCTTATGTGGCAGGGAAGCGTGAATCGAAACGGTTGGTGGGCGATTATATCCTGACAGAAAACGATTTAACCCGGCAGAACATTTATCCCGATGGAACTGCATCCACTACCTGGACCATTGATCTGCATACACCCGACCCGGAAAATGCAAAGTTATTCGCAGGCGCACCTTTTAAGTCTATAGCAGTGCATACTGAAATTTACCCCTATCCCATTCCATTCCGTTGCTTGTATTCGGTCAATATATCGAATTTAATGATGGCCGGGCGGAATGTAAGTGTTACACATGTAGCGCTTGGAACCGTAAGACTTATGCGTACCGGAGGTATGATGGGTGAAGTGTTGGGGATGGCTGCTTCCATCTGTAAAAAAGAAAATACAGATCCACGGGGACTTTATAAAAACTATTTTCCGGAATTGGTGAAGCTAATGAAAAAGGGTGTTGGGAAAGCGAGTATACCCAACATCCAGAAATATAACGAAGGAGGAACATTGTTGAAAACCTTCAAATGATAAATACTAATAAACCCCAAGACATAAAGTTGAGCAGAAGCCCAAAAGCTTGAGAGTAGGCAAAAAACAACAAACAATCTTTCATGAAAACAATTTCTTTTTTTGTTTTATCGCTTTTATTAGTAGTAAGTTTACCATGTAATGCTACGATAAATTATAATATTACATTTACAGGTAGTGGTGCTAGTATTACCGTTGGTGATGTAGTTGTTCAGAATCTGACCAAAGGAACTACTGTTACTGTACCTGCCGGAAACATTTTAAACATATCGGATGGATTGTCCGCTGTAGAACAGTTAAACGCTAACGATGAGACCATTCATGTTTATCCTAACTCTGTGGGAGGAGTATCAACATTATCCTTTTTCTCAAGACAAGCCGGTAACACTCAAATCAATGTCTATAGCCTCAATGGTATAAAAGTGCTTAGTATAAGCCAAAACTTGCAAGCAGGCACTAATTCGTTTCAACTTTTGTTGCCAAGTGGTTCTTATGCCATTCAAGTAGTAGGAAATAAATATACTTACTCTACTAAAATGATAAATCAAGGTGTTGCGCTGAGTAAACCAGAGATAGTTCATATGGTTGCTGAAAAACCATCGTCAGCCACCCCACAGAGAAGTAAAAGTTTCGCATCTGGTACAACTACAATGGCATATACCACTGGTGACCGTTTGCTTTACATAGGAAATTCAGACAATTACAGCACTGTTGTTACAGATGTCCCAACCGCCAATAAAACCATAAATTTCGATTTTATAGCTTGTACAGATGGCGATGGTAACAATTACAAAGTAGTAAAAATAGGAACACAAACATGGATGGCAGAAAACCTTAAAACCACCAAATACAATGAAGGAACTTCTATTCCAAATGTAACAGTCGCTACAGGTTGGGATTATTTGGGACATCCGGCTTGGTCAATGTTGGATAGTCCAGGGTATTGTTGGTATAACAATGATGCCACAACTTATAAAAATGCCTATGGAGCTTTGTACAATTGGTACACTGCACACACCACTAAGTTAGCCCCTGTAGGTTGGCACGTACCTAGTGACGCAGAATGGACAATTCTCGAAAACTATTTGATGGCTAATGCTTATAACTATGATGGTACAACTACCGACAATAAATATGCAAAATCCTTAGCCTCTACAACTAATTGGATAACAAATTCTGGCGTAGGCACTGTCGGAAAAGATTTATCTAAAAACAACAGCACAGGTTTTTCGGCCCTCCCATGTGGCCAACGGAACATTAATGGTGATGGTACGTTTTCCGGTTTAGATTCCTTTGGTGGCTGGTGGTGTTCAGATGAGTGGAATCCTTCTTTTGATAGCGGTGCCTGGTTTAGAATGATGGGAAACAACAGCAGCAACGTGACAAGAGGATCCGGTTTAATGGAAGATACTAAAGTAGGTTTCTCTATTCGTTGCGTTAAGGATTGAGTGTGCCAAGAAATGAATTAAACGATAATTGCAAAAAAAAGAATAAAAAACTAGACAAATATAGAGTTTTACAAAAGTCTTGGTATATATTGAGCGGCCACAGTACATTTATTTATGACGGATGAGGAACTGAAGCTAAATGGACATATCTTGATAGATTAAGTCCATGTTTTTATTTGACAGTTCAAGAATAGCAACCAGAATTAAAAAATAACCGACGGCCTAATATCCACTCTTAACTCGACATAGGCTATTGAAATACAAGAAGAACTTAACAAAATTACTGTGGCTAAGCACCCAAGATCCAGAAATATAATTAAGGTGGAACGTTGTTGAAAACCAGCAAATAATAATTCACTCATGAAAGAGCTCATTACAATTATCTTTTCAATTCTTTGTTTGACCGCATTTGAAGCAAATGCTCAAACTTCCAACGTTTTGTTGCAGGAAATCAATGCAAGCAATTTACCCGGATTGTTCATCACTGAAATACAAGATATACCCTCTGGCAGTTTTAAAGTTCCCGATGGGGAAATAAAGACCCATCTTCCTGCATTCACACGGATAGCTTTCACGTCAAAACCAACTCCTGAATCCAATATAAGGATTGAATTATGGTTGCCTAAAGACACCTGGAACGGACGGTTTTTAGGTACCGGGAATGGCGGTGGGGCTGGCAGAATTAATTATAGCAATTTATCAAGTGGAATCATGCAGGGATTTGCCACTGCCAATACCGATATGGGAACTTCACCAAATGCCGATCAGATCATTGATTATCCTGAACGTTGGGCTGATTTTGGGTATCGTTCTACCCACATGATGACAGTATTATCAAAAAAGTTGTTGGAAATGTATTATCAAAAACCGGCACAGTACTCATATTTCGAGGGCTGTTCTACCGGAGGAGAGCAAGCATTGATGGAAGCCCAACGCTTTCCCGAAGATTACAATGGGATTATTGCCGGTGCACCGGCGAATAACCGTACTCATTTACATACATCCTTTGTATGGAATCTGATAGCCACCAATCAGGGAAAAAGCACTCCATTGATTTCTCAGAAGAAAATGGAACTGCTTTTAAAGTTATTGCTTCAAAAGTATAAAGGCAAAGATGGCAGTGCTCCGGGTGATAATTTTCTGACCGACCCGCGTGTTTGTAGCTTTGATCCCGAAATACTTCCTAAATGCACTGAATGTAATAATACGGATAGTTGCTTTTCAAAGGAAGACATTGATATTTTCAAAAAACTATATGCCGGCCCAACCAACCCCCGAACGGGTGAACGGATCTATGCTCCACTACCCCTGGGAGGAACACATTTGGATATAACTCCATCATCTTCTCACAACTATATGTTTAAATGGGTATTCGGAAAGGATTTTGATTATACCAGGTTTAATTTTGACAGGGATATGGCTAAAATGGATTCGATACTTGCACCCATTCTGAATGCCAATAACCCCGATTTAAGCGCCCTGAAAAACCGGGGTGGAAAAATACTCATGTACGTAGGGACAGCCGACCAACTAGTGCCATATCCGGATCTGATTAACTATTACGAAAGAGTGATGGAAGCCCAGGGGGATTTAAAACAAACGCAGGATTTCTTCAGGTTCTACCTGATACCCGGAATGGCACATTGTGGAGGAGGTCCCGGGTTAAATGACTTTGGATCGAAGTTAACTATCATACAGGATTGGGTTGAGAAAGGTATTGCTCCCGGTGAAATTATTGCAACGGCATTCAACTGTTGTGATACGATCCATAAAGTGCGTTTCAGAAGACCTGTTTATCCTTATCCAAAGTTTTCTCACTATATGGGTGGTGACCCCACTTCTCCTTCCAGCTACAACAGTATCGATCATCCACGAGGCGGGGTTTTGAAACCTGACAAAGCATACCTGAAATAAGTTAGTTAAACACTTAAATACAGCATTATAAAACCAAAGCAACACTATAACTATTTCACACAAAAAATCTGCTTTATTAAGCCTATAAACACGTAAGTATTTGGAACTATATATTGTCCTATTTTATTTCTTGAAAAATATAAATTAAACAGTTATTTTAAATAAGGGAATAAGGGTATTAATCTGGGGGAATTTGGTTCTCTACTAAGGGCTAATATCTAAATATAAGGGATTTAAATAATAAACCTTATTTTTATTTTTCACCCTTAGTAAAAATATTAAACAACAACGGCTAAACCCTTATTCCCTTATTTAAATTTCAATAATACGACATTATATGTTTTCTATTACTTATTACTTTCAGATAAAATAATATCGGGAATTCAGGTTTCCAATGTTTATCTTTGTAATCTTTATTGTTTAAATCATTCATCTGTCCAAAATATTAAGGTTTTAAGTTGAATCTACCAATTAACCAAAATGAAAAAAACAATTCTTAGTTATGTTCTTGTACTCTTATGTATTTTCTCTTACGGTCAGGAAAAGAACACCTTAAATGATTGGGAGAATCCAGCTGTATTTCAAATCAACCGTGAGCCGGCCCGGGCCACTTTTCTGCCTTTTGCGGATAAACAATCTGCTATTTCCGATATTTATGAAAACTCGCCCTGGTATAGTTCGTTGAATGGAAACTGGAAATTCCAATGGTCCCCAACCCCTGACCAACGTCCAAAAGATTTTTATAAGACTGATTTCAATGTCATTAACTGGAAGGAGATACCGGTTCCATCTAACTGGGAACTAAAAGGATATGGTATTCCTGTTTACACGAATATAACTTATCCGTTTCCTAAAAATCCGCCGTATATAGACCACAGCGACAATCCGGTTGGTTCGTACCGTCGTGACTTCGACATTCCTCAGACTTGGGATGGTCGTCGTGTCTTCCTGCACTTCGAAGCCGGGACGTCGGCCATGTATGTATGGATAAATGGGCAAAAAGTGGGTTATACCGAAAACACCAAAAGTCCGGCAGAATTTGATATCACCAGGTTCGTGAAACCGGGGAAAAACCTGGTAGCCGTAGAGGTATACCGTTGGAGCGACGGTTCATACCTGGAAGATCAGGATTTCTGGCGTATATCGGGTATCGACCGCAATGTTTACTTGTATAGTACGCAAAACCTGCGTATTGTTGATTTCTTTGCCCGTCCTGATTTAGATGGAAACTATAAAAACGGGTTGTTGGCAGTTGACGTAAAATTAAACAACTACAATAATACTGCTAAAACCGGTATTGTTGAAGCATCATTGCTTGATGCAAAAGGAAACGAGATTTTCAATCAGATTCTGAAAATTAATGCCCCTGCCAACGGTAAAAAAGAAGAAACATGGAGTAAAAGAGTATCTTCACCGAACTTATGGAGCAGCGAAACTCCATATCTCTATACCTTGGTTCTGACATTGAAAGACGAAAACAACAAATTTAGTGAAACAGTCTCTTCTAAAATCGGATTCCGCAAAGTAGAATTGAAAAATGGACAATTGCTTGTCAATGGCAAACGAATAATTGTTCATGGAGTGAATATGCACGAACACAATCCGGTTACAGGTCATTATCAGGATATAGCCACTATGATGCTGGATATTAGAATGATGAAACAACACAATATCAATGCCGTGCGGTGCAGTCATTATCCGAATAATATCAATTGGGTGAAATTGTGCAACAAGTATGGTCTTTACCTTGTGGACGAAGCAAACATAGAATGCCATGGAATGGGTGCTGAAATGCAAAGCCCGTTTGATAAATCGAAACATCCTGCCTACCTGCCCGAATGGAAAGCAGCTATCCTGGACCGTACGATAAGTTTAGTGGAACGGGATAAGAACCAACCATCAGTTATCTTGTGGTCGTTGGGCAATGAATGTGGCAACGGTCCAAACTTTACCGAAACCTATAAATGGATAAAAGAACGTGATAATACACGGCTGGTACAGTTTGAACAAGCCGGTGAGAAAGAAAATACCGATATTGTTTGTCCAATGTACCCAACCATGAAGTATATGAAAGAATATGCTGCACGCGTTAAAGTGGCTCGTCCGTTTATCATGTGCGAATACGCCCATGCTATGGGTAACAGCTCAGGAAATTTCAAGGAATACTGGGATATTATTCATAGCAGCCAGAATATGCAGGGAGGCTTTATTTGGGACTGGGTAGACCAGGGATTTGAAGTAACCGATGTGGCCGGACGTAAATACTGGGCATATGGCGGTGATATGGGTAGCCAAAACTACACGAACGATGAGAACTTTAATCATAATGGACTCGTTTTTCCGGACCGTAAACCTCATCCGGGATTAATGGAGGTAAAGAAAATCTACCAGGATATAAGTTTCAACGCTATTCAACCTGAAAAAGGATTAATCGGTGTTACAAATGAATTTCAATATACCAATCTCCAGGACTACGATTTCAAATATG
>CAIYOZ010000426.1 GCA_903927945.1 uncultured Bacteroidales bacterium
ATACAGATTCAGTTGCGGCACGGTGAAACTGAATGGCTTCACTCAACCACCCAATCATAAAATGTGAATAGGTTCCATCAAGTAGTTCCTGCATGCTGCGTTCGAAAATTTTATCATTAAATGAAGCAGTGATTTTAGCTTTTCGTGGCATTTTTACTTCCAGAATCACTGCCTGAGTAGCCGAAGTTACGGTGTTTGGGTTCATCGTAGTGTAGAAATTCAGATTAACTATTTTATCAGTTCTATCTAAAATTCTGTTTACATGAGTTTTGAACAAATCAACAGTTCCAATCTGGCTTTTTTGTGGCGATGTATAAGCTGCACCTCTGAAACAGGGTGTTACCGAAAGAATCCTTCCTTCGCTCAATTTCAGGCTTCCTAGCCAGTGTACATATTCTTCATCCTTTCCCCAACCAAATTCAATCTTCACTTTAGCATGAATACTATCTCCCTGAATTTCATCATTTGTATTTGGAGCATTTACGCGCACCAATTGCTTCCCGTTTTTGATAATATCCACATAATCAATAAAGCTCTGACCTTCTACTTTCAATGAAATATTGCGTTTATTTCCGGAAATTTCATCGCCCATCATGGCTTCGTTGATACGAAAATCAAGTTTGATTTTATCTCCCGTAACGCAATATACATGACGTTTTGAAATGGCATTCCATAGAGCTTCGCGTGTATTTTCGGGAGCAATAACCGCCATCAAACCATCGCCATAGCTTCCTGGATAACCGGCATGTTGGTCGGTTGAACCAATGACTCCGAATTTAAACCCTTTGTTCAGCCCCGAAACCATTGTACCTTCAAAATTGCGTGGTCCCATTGTGTGAAGGTTTGGAAAATTGCCCAAATCATCTTCGGCCAGTCCATGACGAGAATAAATTTCCACAAAAGGTGTCATTGATGGATTAAATGAACGCCAGTTATAACCTCTGTAACCTTCCAGATAACCCATGTGGTGCGGTGTAACAAAAGCTTTTGTATTCCTCAGTTTCTCCATTAAGTCCGGAACAGATGATGCTTCAACCAGTGGTGCATCGAGACTATAATTCAATGCCACATGATCGCCATAAACCATGCTGTGAATTTCATAACCAATAAAAGTCACAAACTTACCATCTTCGTTGTATTCTTTGGTCATAACTACATATTTAGACCAACCTTCGTTGCGTAAACGAGCAAAAGCTTGTGAATGATAATCAATTACCCAAGCCAAACGGGAATCATCTTTTCCGGGCATACCCGGCCACATGGCATGAGGAGTAAGCGACAGGAAATCGAGTTGCTGTTTGGCAGCCTCAAAAGCATCACGCATATCTCCATGAGCATAAGTCAGGTTGCAATGATTATGAATATCACCAAAATAGATATGATTTTCATTTTTTTGAGAAAATATGAAAGTGCTAAACAAAAACACTACCGGAAGCAATTTGATCTTCATGGTATGATTACTTCTTAAAAAGTTCGTTTAATTTCACTGTTTTGTTTTGTATCAATGGCTTAGCCCAAACAGAAATTCCGAAAATATAAGCCATTGGAAATAATATTACTAACATCGCAAGTTTCAGTCCAAAAATATCAGCCAGGTTGCCAACAATAAGTGGTCCGATAGCTCCACCCACAATACCGGTGCATAAAATTCCGGCAAATGAGCCATGATGTGAACTCACTGAATTTAAGCCCAATGACATAATTATGGAGAACATTACAGAAATAGTGAAACCTAAAGCAGGAAAGCCAATCAACGCTATTTCTTTTGAGCTAAAAAGACATAAAACCAGCAATACAACTGAAATAGAAGCCGACACGCGAAGTATATATTTAGAATCGAATAACTTCAAAGCAACTAAACCAACCAGACACCCCACCGACATTAATCCCCAAAACAATCCAACTTCCTGAGCGCCCACAACCTGTGGATTCAATCCATGATATTTAAACAAAAACTGAGAAATCCAATTGGCAATTCCCTGTTCGGTAGCCACGTAGGAGAGTATTCCAAAAAAGAAAAGATATACGTATTTGTTCTTTAGTAAAAGTTTATAGGATTGTACCGAACCTGATTTTTCATCTTCATTCAGTTCCAATGCAGGAAATCTGGCACTGAATGTAATCAAAATAATCGCGATTAGAATCACTGCAAATACCCAATAAAGTGAAGCCCAAGGTAAGTTCGGAGGTGTAATTTTAGCCAAAACTCCGACAAATAAATTGTAACTTCTTTTACCGGTGCTAAGTTCCTGAACTAAATACGAATATAATAACGGACTTACAAACGATGCAGCCCCAAAAACTAACTGCCCCAACACTGAGAAAAA
>CAIYOZ010000427.1 GCA_903927945.1 uncultured Bacteroidales bacterium
TCCACCAATTCTTTATTTTGTCTGTCCTTTTTCTTTAAACCTCCTTCGAGCATGGCCCTGTGAGCCAACACAGACGTAAAACGTTCATCCACATAAACAAGTTCAATCGTTGGAAAACGGCGTTGCAAACCAATCACAAACGGACGGATATATTGCATGGATTCCGATTCTTCCCCGTTCAACTGCTTTGGCAATCCGATTACAAACTTCTCTACAGGTTCTTTGTCAATGTATTTCTGCAAATACTCCAACACCTCATGAACCGGAACAGTATCCAAACTATTGGCAGTAATATGAAGCATATCTGTGACTGACAGTCCAACACGCTTTTGTCCATAGTCGATGGCTAGTATTCTTCCCATAGTTGTTTATTTGCGGGTACAAAGGTACAACTTTTAGTCAAATTATGGAGTGACACCGACAAATGCCTGATTATTTTTCGTTTTAAAGGTGTTATTTGCAATCTTGAAAATAAATAAGATTTGTAAATTACAAAACAACTCCGACTGTGTTCCATCGAGAGATTATGAAAGAAGTTTAACCTAAATATAAATACACAATTTATGCTGTTTTAATAGATTTGATTACAAATTGAAGCCGTGTGCGTGCATAAAATACGAAAAGTAACCAAAAACAATGCTTTTAAACATAAAATTGACTAATTTTTTCTATCAAAAAAAAATTGTACTCTGAAAAAGTATGATTAATTTTGGGAGAATTTTTTTTTATTTTTTTACGGTTAATTTTTCTCAACTCTAATTTATTTATAGCATTTATGAAACAAATTAAAAGGATTGTTTTGCTACTTTTTGTAGCATTGATCACATCAGTAAAGACGTTTGCCAGTGAGGCGGACATTGCTATTCCGGACTTACATGCCGGAGAATTCCACATTTTCGGTCAGGTGGTTTCATCATGGAATTTCTTATTCTATGGTGCGCTTGTTATCTGCGTTACGTTAAGCATCAGTTTATGGCTTTTCTCGCAAGTTAAAAAGCAGACCGCCCATGATTCCATGTTGAAGGTGTCCGAAATCATTTTCCAGACATGTAAGACTTATTTATTGCAACAAGGGAAATTCCTGATCATGCTTTTTGCATTTGTGGCAGTGATTATGTCGTATTACTTTTTAGCGCTTCAGGGTAAATCGGTAGCTACGTTGTTGTACGTGCTCTTTTATTCTATTTTGGGTATGGGCGGTTCCTATGCAGTGGCCTGGTATGGTATCCGTATCAATACCTATGCTAACTCACGTACTGCATTTGCTTCGTTGAGAGGAAAACCATGGAACGTTGTTGACATACCTTTACGTGCCGGAATGAGTGTAGGTCTTTTCCTTATCTCGCTGGAATTAGTGATGATGGTCATTATCCTGTTGTTTGTACCGCGTGAAATAGTGGGTATTTGTTTTCTGGGATTTGCTATCGGTGAATCATTAGGAGCCAGTGTTTTGCGTATTGCCGGTGGTATCTTTACCAAGATCGCCGATATAGGTTCTGACTTAATGAAAATTGTCTTCAACGTAAAAGAAGATGATCCACGTAATCCGGGAGTAATTGCCGATTGTACAGGTGACAATGCTGGTGACAGTGTTGGTCCGACTGCTGATGGATTTGAAACATATGGTGTAACAGGGGTTGCCCTGATTACCTTTATCACATTGGCAGTTCCTTTTGCTTTCCCCGGAAAACCTGAATTGATCAGTGAAATACAGGCAAAACTGATTGTATGGATCTTCGGTATGCGTTTCTTAATGGATCTTATGTCGGGTATTTCTTACTTCATTAACCAGGCATATTCCAAGCACAAATACAAAGGACTTAAAATGTTTGATTTTGAAGAACCATTGATGCGTTTAATCTGGATTGCTGCTATATTAAGTATTTCAACTTCATTCTTTATGAGCCATTTGCTGGTAGGTGATTTAGCACAAATAACCGGTAATGCTGCTGACGCAACTTTATGGTGGAAACTGGCTGGAATTATCAGTTGCGGAACGTTAGCTGCCGTATTGATACCTGAGTTTACAAAATTATTCACAAGCTCAAAATCAGCTCACGTAAACGAAATTGTAACCGCATCACGTGAAGGCGGACCTTCCTTGAATATCCTTTCAGGAATTGTATCGGGTAACTTCGGTGCATTCTGGACAGGTATGTTAATTGTTGGTTTAATGGCTATTGCTTATTTTATCAGCCAACTTGGACTTACTTCCATCCTTGGACCTCATGCCTCCATATTTGCCTTTGGGTTAGTAGCCTTTGGTTTCCTGTGTATGGGACCTGTTACGATTGCTGTTGACAGTTACGGACCTGTAACAGATAATGCTCAATCTATATTTGAACTATCTCAAATTGATCAGATTCCAAATATCAAAGAAGAAATTGAAAAAGATTTCGGATTTACTCCTGATTTCAAATTGGGCAAGCATTACCTCGAAGCCAATGATTCTGCGGGCAATACGTTTAAGGCAACTGCTAAACCGGTATTAATCGGAACAGCGGTAGTAGGAGCGACCACTATGATCTTCTCGATCATCTTGCTGCTGGAAAGCAAGGGATTGTTGAGCGTTTCATTGACTTCGGCACCGATCCTGTTAGGGTTGATTTGTGGTGGGGCCGTTGTATTCTGGTTTAGCGGTGCTTCCATGCAAGCGGTTACTACCGGTGCGTATCGTGCTGTTGAATTTATCAAAAGAACATTTGACCTGGATAAAAAAGAAGCAAACATGAAAGATTCGATTGAAGTGGTGAAAATCTGTACCCAATATGCCCAGAAAGGTATGTGGAACATATTCATTGCCTTGATTTGTTTTACCCTTGGCTTTGCATTCTTCGACAGTAATTTCTTTGTGGCGTATCTTATTTCGATAGCTACCTTCGGTTTATTCCAGGCCATCTATATGGCGAATGCCGGTGGTTCATGGGATAATGCCAAGAAAGTAGTGGAAGTGGATCTGAAAGAATCAGGTACTCCATTGCATGAAGCTGCCGTCATTGGAGATACTGTTGGTGATCCTTTTAAAGATACCTCTTCAGTATCATTGAATCCGATTATTAAATTCTCTACCTTGTTTGGTTTATTGGCAACGGAAATTGCGTTGAAAATGAGGTTGGATGCATCTGCCACCAATGGATTTGATTACAGTGGAATTATCGGAGCCGGATTCCTTGTGATTGCACTGGTATTTGTTTGGCGTTCATTCTACAAAATGAGAATTCCTCCACGTGTAGTTGAAGAAATCAAAGCATAGATTCAAACTAACCTTTTAACGAACACCCTATAAGTCTAATATGATTGGATTTATAGGGTGTTTTTAATTGTAAGTATTTCTTATCTACAAATTCAAACAACTGTTTGAATGCAAGATTATTAACTATTTTAATAACTTTTATCAAAATACTATTTTACCATTGAATAGAAATAATTTTAATATCTTTGCTCTTATAAAAAAAATGAATGCAAAGTTCTACCTCGCAAACATGAA
>CAIYOZ010000428.1 GCA_903927945.1 uncultured Bacteroidales bacterium
AAAATGCCGATCTTGAAGTACTCATATTTGGGGATTGAGTTATTAATGGTTTTGCAACCCTAATTTACTAAAATTTAATAACTTAGTCCCCTTTTTCTATGAATTTTTATGAATAATCCGGGTTAAGTAGTATGATGGGAAAAATATTTTATACCTGTTTAGGCACCCTTTTAATACTGATTTCGTGTTCGGAAGAACTTCCGTTAATCTCCGGAGGTAATCAGTCACCCGTTATTTATGGACTCTTTAATCCGGATGATTCGGCAAACTATATCCGGCTGACCAAGTCTTTTGTCGGTTTGGAATCGGCAGAAGTAATGGCTAAAGATCCTCGAAATTTGTACTATGAACAAGCCGAAGTCAGGCTCGACATCAATTCGGCGGAAGGTTATCCAATTACTTCCTATACTTTTCAGAAAGTGGTTCTTCCCGATAAACTTGATGGGTACTTCGCCACCAGTCCCAATTACAACTATGTCCTGAAGGGTCCGTTGGATTTGCTTTTTGCCGACAGTTTTCAGATCCGGTTACTGGTTCGAATTCCCGGGGAAAACCTCCTTTTATCGGCTCAACAAACGTATTGCTCACCTCCGGAATTCCTTTCGCCTCGTGTATCCAGCCAAACCCGATTCAGTTTATACACCAGTGAACCTCAAAGGATTAAATGGGTGGATAAATATGGTTTTCAACGTTATATCCTGGTTTTCCGTTTCAATTACATCAATCGGTTTGAAGAAAATGAGGAGTCGGAAAGTTTCGATGTTTCTTTTAAAAACGAATCTCAGGCACTTTCACCGGGTCAAAAGCCGGGAACGTTATTACACATTTTCGAAGGTGATGACTTTCTAAGGAGACTTTCCTTTGGCATTCCAACCAATCCGGCAATTATTAACCGGTCGTTTGTTTCGATTGATATCTTACTGACCGGTCTAACCAAGGAATATTGCGAATATGAAGAAACAAACCAGATTGCTACCGACCGGTCGGGGCAGCCGGTTACCAATATTGTTGGCGGGATGGGTTTATTTGCACTTAAGGTAAAATCGCAGCTGAAAGGCTATTTGCTGGACCCACCATCACTCGACTCTCTAATAAAGGGGCGCTACACCAAAAAGTTGAAATTCGTTAAGTGGTAAAAAGATATTAGAGTCTTGCTAAAAGACGTTTTGCTGATTCTAAATGTGCTATATCACCAGACTCTAAAATTTTCCGCAAATAATCCTTACATAAATCTCGTTTCCCTTCTTTAAGGCTGAGCAATCCTAGGTACCAATAAGTTTCAACGGAATAGGATCCACCGAGAAGAATCAGGGACCTGTAAAAATGCTCCGCTTGATCCTCTATTCCACAAGCTTGGTAGATAGATGCAATCAAAAAAAGGTGATCAGGATTTTCAACATTGGTCTTTTGAAGGGTATCAGCTAAAATTGCCGCTGATTTATAGTCTTCTGTTGCATATTTTTGGAGAGCCATGGAAAACAAAGATTTTTCAGGTTGTTTACCTCTGTATTCAGTTTGGAAATCGGCAGGTTTATAAAACTCTTTGTAAAGTTCAAGACTATCAGAAAGAGAGGATTTTGGTCCGAAAGTCAAAAAAGCTATGATCAGGATTGTCAGGGATGAGGTAGCCACCCATACTGACCGCTTAATCATTTTCTTTCTTTGCATGGATCGGTATACTAATTGTACGTACTTCTGCCTGCGATGCTCATCTTCCTTATCCGATTGGGATGAGTGGTCGATTACCCGTTCAAGCTTCTCAATATCAATCATGTTCATTTTCATAATATTCTATTTCAACTTTTTCTTAAGCCACTCATTTCCACTTGATGCTTCTAGTATTTTTTTCAGTTTACTAATCGATTGAGACTTTCTGGTATACAAGGTTCGTTCATCCTTCAAATCTGACTCTTGACAAATTTGTTCCATCGATTGCCCATCATGGATGCGGAACAATAGATCCCGGCTTTTGCGCGGGAGTTTCAACAAGAAGGGCTGAAGCTTTAGCCATAAAATACTCAGATGCTCCGGTTCTTCCATGTTTCCCGTATCGGGAAATTGTCCCATTATGTCATTGTCCAACAGAACGAGTTTGGAATGTTCGACATATCGTTTGATCAGAAACTCCACCATTCCACCTAAATACTCCATCGGGCCCTCTTTCAAAATTATCGTGTGCTCCTTTTTTTTGAGATCCAGAAAGATATCGGTAAAAATGGAATCCCTTATTTCTCTGGTATTTAAACCATGGTAGTACAACTTATTTTTAATCAATAATTTCAGATATGGTGTTAGGATCTTTAGGGCCTCCAGATCCCCAGATCTTACTGCATCCAAAATGTTCGGATCAATTTCTTTCAACTTGGTCAAGCGATATGGTTTGAAGCCAAATTTAATCAAAAAGACCAACCTGGTAAAACCATCTCTGGCGATGGAATGTTGATTCTTCCTCACCAGAGATGGAGGTTACTGACCTATCTATCTCCAATTCACCCGCCGTGACCTGGATCCGGGTATTCAGGATCTGGTGGAGGTGGAGGCGGAGTACCTGTGTTTGTATCCCCATCACCTCCTCGGACATTCGTAAGCCTTCGGCCTTGAGCGTCCTAAATAATTGAAAAATTCTATTATTGTTTTTGATTACGTTTTTTCTTCCTTGGTTGCCAAGGGAAGAAGTTCTTCAAGGCGATTGGCTTTCCAATCGGGAAT
>CAIYOZ010000429.1 GCA_903927945.1 uncultured Bacteroidales bacterium
CTTCTTTCTTCTTCTTTCTTTGGTTCAATTGCTTTCTTCTCCAGAATCTCTGCTCCCCGAATCTTATCCGTAAGCTTCAACCCACTCTTCACTTCAATTTTCACACCGTCGGACAGACCAATTTTTATTTGTTTCTTGGTAAATGTTTGAGGTTCTTTTGTTTTTAATATATAGACAAAGGCTGTGTCTCCCCCGAATTCAATACAACTTTCAGGAATAGTGAATACATGTTCCGATTTTGAAAAAACTATTTCGGCATTAGCGCTATAACCGGCACGTACAAAAACATCTTTCGGCACCTTAACAGCAGCTTTCATTTCGAAGGTAATAGCACCGTTTTCTTCTTTCCCTTTTGGCGAAATATATTCAAGCTTAGCAATCAGTTTTTGATCCTGTAATGCTCCAATGGTAATGTCCATAGGCATGCCTACTTTTATCCTGCCTACTTCAGTCTCATCCAGTTTTCCCACGAAAAGCATATCGCTCATATTGGCCACCGAGGCTATTGTCGTTCCATCGTTAAAGTTATTCGACTGAATCACCGAATTTCCCACTTTGATCGGAACATCCAATATGGTTCCATTAATGGTGGAACGAACCAATGTATTGCTGATAGCCGCACTGTTGGAACTGATTCCGTCCCGGGTTAGGCTCAGGTTATCTTTTGCTGTTCGTAGTTCTTCCTTGTCGTTACTGTATTGTAATTCGGTTTTTTCAAATTCCTCTTTGGAGATGACCTTATCGGCATACAATTTACTGTCACGTTCATAATTCTTCTTGCTTTGATCGAAGGATATTTGTGCCCTCGACACCCTGGATTCCGCTCCATTCAGGCTGACCATATCGGGGATTACTTTAATTTTTGCAATCACATCACCGGCTTTTACCACATCACCGGCTTCTTTATACACCGCAGTGATAATGCCTGACATTTGTGGTTTAATTAAAATCTCATTCCGTGGATCCACCTTGCCAGTTGCAACTGATTTTTTATTAATACTACCAATGGCAACATTTTCAATCACGTATTTTTTTACTACAGGACGCGATTTTTGCCATAAAAACCAAAATGTCCAAATCACCAGAACAGCTGCTATGACCAGCGATGCAATTTTAAGAATTTTCTTCATAATTTCTTTCTTTTGTTAGTTTTTACTCGTCATTTCTGACTTGAAACCCTGATTTTATTATTTGTTTATGTTTATATTTTATACGAATTGTGTAAATGATAAAATCGTAAATATATTTATTCCTCCCTGATCGCTTCTATTGGTTTAATGTTTATGGCCCTGCTGGCTGGAATAAATCCTGCAAACGTTCCAATAATCAGCAAAATAAATAATGCAGCAACAGCCACTGTAAAGCTAATCTGCGGATCTTTGAAAAATTGGTCACCACTACTCAATGCCATTCCCACAACCGAGAGTAGCCCTACACCAAACATTAAGCCCAGTACCCCGGCAATTAATGTCAAAATAATACTCTCACTGAGTATTTGAGTTATGATGATACGCGGAGTAGCACCCAGTGCCCGGCGAATTCCTATTTCTTTGGTGCGTTCCCTCACGGTTACCAACATGATATTACTTACTCCAATGGCTCCTGCAAACAAGGTTCCTAAGCCTACAAACCAAATCAAAATAGCAATACCGATACCCAGGTATAGAAATATATTGAATATATCTTCCATGTTAAATCCACCAATGGCTTTTTTATCATCAGGTGAAATGTTATGTTTGGCTCCCAGCACTGCATGTATTTTGTCTTCGATCACCTTTACTTTAATCCCAGGCTTTGCGGTCACCGCCATAAAATGGACGATGTTTCCTTGATGAAATGCTTGCTGCATGGTACTAAAGGGGAGAACTACCGATTCTTCCGCATTCCCTCCGATATTTATATCCGAAGTATGACGCCCCACTCCGATCACCTGAAAATAAATGCCATTCACCTGTATGTTCTTACCGATAGGATTCTCATCCTTTGGAAACAACACCTGATACACCCGTTCGCCAATCACACAGACTTTTCGTTTTCCGGCAATATCAATGTCGTTAATGTAGCGTCCATAGGTCATTTTGCTTTCATCAATATCATTGTAGGAAGGATAATTCCCTTTCACACTATAACTTCCTGATTTATCATTCCGGGTCACATTATTCGAACCCCCTCCTCCAAAAAGTACGGGTGCCAGATATTGAATTTCGGGAATATTATTGATTAGCAAAGCAATATCATCATTTTGCATATTCCAGGCTCTCCCTTTTTTAAATCCTTTATATGGCACGGAGGTTTCCTGTGTCCATATAAAGCATGAATTGGTGGCAAATCCCTGGATATTGGCACTCATGCCACGTTGAAGTGCCACGCCCGCCCCTACCATAACGACCAACATAAACATCCCCCAGAAAACACCAAATGCCGTCAAAACACTCCGTGATTTATTATGAGTAATGGTAAACCATATTTCCTGCCAACGATCTAAATCAAACATATCAACTGTCATTTATGTATGTAATTGTAAATTGTAAATCGTAAATCGTAAATCGTAAAATCGTAAATCTCTTTACTCTTCCCGCATCGCCTCGATTGGTTTTATCCGTGTCGCCCGTCGTGCCGGCATATATCCGGCAATGACTCCCGATAATATCAATATCCCGGTGGAGATTAATACATATGATAGTTCTACCGTTGGATCCTTGAATACTGTCGGACCATTCGTCGGACCGGCTGCATTTTGTATCATGATGTAATTCACCAGTTCGGTCAGGCCTATCCCTCCCATCATGCCTATGTAGCCGAAAATACTGGTAATAATAATCGATTCTAAAATGATCGACCGTAATATGGTAGCTGGCGGAGCCCCTATCGCCTTGCGGATACCTATTTCACGTGTTCTTTCTTTCACCGTCACCAACATGATGTTGCTGACACCCACAATACCGGCTATTAATGTAAAAATTCCGATAACGGCTACAAATATGGTGATGGCGCTGAATATCGACATGGTTTGAATATAATCACGTTGCGAATTTTGTAAATACAATGCCTGGGGATCATTCTGATCAAAACTCAGACTTTTGGCCATGGTACCTTTCAACTGATCGCTAAACTTATCGTTCGATTCTTTGGTGACGAGTCCATTCACCGACATGGCAATATTATTATACTTCAGGTTTGGATTGAATATAGATTGTGCCGTGGTAAAGGGAATAAAAGCGGTACCATTGTCAAAGCGTGATTTCTTGGAGTTAACACCGATAATTCGAAACATTAAATCGCCCACCTTCACATATTTCCCGAGTGCCGTAGAACCTTTAAAAAGTACTTCTTCAATTTTCGTATCAATGACAATCACTTTATCACTCGCTTTGTTATCCAGATAATCAATAAAACGACCTCCTTTGTCTTCAAATTTCAAATTAAAAATCTTGCTATACGAAGGATTAACCCCTTTTACATCATACTTTCCTGATTCACTTTTATTCGTGATCGTGAGGTTTTTTGTGATGACCCCGGTTTGATTGCTCGTTTCCGTCAATTGAGTATTTACAGCTTCTAATTGTTTATCTGCAAAATTGAGTGACCGCCCGCTTTTAAGTCCTTTATAAGTCATCGAGGTGGTTCCTGTCCACATTTGTACCGTGTTGGTGGCCCTGTCGCTGAAGTTGGAAGTGACACCGTTTTTTAACCCGTTTCCTGCTCCAAGCAACACTATCAGAATAAATATACCCCATGACACCGACAGACCCGTCAGCACCGTTCGCAACTTATTATGTTTTAATCCATCAAATATTTCCTGTATGGTATTGATTGAGAACATCTCTTAAATTTTTAGTTGTCTAATCTTTTCAATTTTCTTAAATAACACGAAGCAAATAACTATTAATAACGTGAAGCAAATATCGCGAAGCAAATAACTTATTTTCTTTCAATACTCCCTATCAATCCATCCTTGATATGAATGATAGTCTTTGTTTCATCGGCTACCGATTTCTCGTGCGTGACGATGATGGTGGTCAGACCGTTTGCATTTAAATCACCAAGTACTTTCATCATCTCAACTGTAGTCACACTGTCCAAAGCACCGGTAGGTTCATCTGCCAGCAATATCTGAGGCTTTGAAATAATAGCTCGTGCTATAGCGACCCGCTGTTTTTGTCCTCCCGACATTTCATTCGGCAGGTGGTATGCCCAATCCTTCAATCCCATCTGATCCAGATATTCCATGGCAATCACATTGCGCTTCTTCCGGCTCACATTTTTATAGTACAGGGGTAAAGCCACATTTTCCAGTGCATTCTTAAAGTTGATCAGATTGAACGATTGAAATACAAACCCGATCATCTCATTACGGTATATTGCCGCTTGTTTTTCTGACAAATCCTTGATAAGCTTGTCATTCAGATAATAGTCACCAGTATCGTAATTATCCAGAATCCCCAGGATATTGAGCAAGGTTGATTTTCCCGAACCCGAAGCACCCATAATGGAAACATATTCACCTTGGGCAATGTGTAAGTCAATTCCTTTGAGCACATGCAATGATGCCTGTCCCATGTCGTAGGTCTTGTTAATGTTTTGAAGTGTAATCATTCTTATATTCAGTTTGAATGTTTATTATTTTATGCACGTTCCGCGTTCTGTGTATTCCTTACCTCTTGCTCCTTACCTCTTACCTCTTACTTCTCATTCCTCATTCCTTATTCAACGCTGCAAAAATATAAAAGTTTATAGTACCATGCAATACATAGTACTATAATTAGTATAATTTAATCAATTCTCAATATATTTTATTCTTTATTAGTATTTATTTGATCGGGTTGAGATATATTAAGTAGTGAGAACAGTATATTGGCACGCAGATTAACAAGGATTTAATTGATTTACATTGATAAGAATATTTTAACGGATTTGAATAAGGATTTTGAATGATGAAGACTTACATCCCTGAATCATTCCAATTTATGAAATTTAAATCCGTATTAATC
>CAIYOZ010000430.1 GCA_903927945.1 uncultured Bacteroidales bacterium
AATGATTATCCGTATTTAACTCAATAATTGAGATAAATTTTGTATCTTTAGGTCATAAACCAAATAGCACAAATAAGCATGAAACTATTAGATTTTGACAAGAATTATCCCACAGAAGACTCCTGTATAATGCGTTTTAAAGAAATGCGTATTAAATCAGGAGTTGTATGTCCACACTGTGGTCATACGGAACATTTATGGTTTCCCACTTCCATGCATTTCGAGTGTAAAAACTGTCATCATCGCCAGTCATTACGTTCCGGTACTATCATGCACAGTTCCAAACTGCCGTTTATGTATTGGTTCAAAGCTATTCACCTGATGACAAGTACCAAAAAGACTTTTTCAGCCTTAGAGATACAGCGCCAGCTAGGCCACAAACGCTATCAACCCATTTGGGAAATGTGCCACAAGATACGAAGTATAATGGGTCAGCGAGACTCAGAGTACACCTTATCCGGTATGATAGAACTGGACGAAGGTTTTTTTTCCACTGAACGCGATGACGATCACAATATCCCTTTAAAACGTGGACGCGGTAGTCAGAAGAAAAGCAAGGTCCTGGTTATGATTGAAAGTCAGAAGGTTGAGAACCCGAAGAATCCCGAGAAACCCAAAAGTGTCAATCATCTGAAAATGATTGTTATTCCTGACCTAAAAGCAAAAACAATAAACAGTATTGCTCAAATGAGTATTGAACAAGATGCCATAATTGATACCGATGCTTCTACTTCTTATACCGACTTTGAAAATTATTTTGCCAAACATAATGCCTCGGTTATCTCACCTCAAGAGATAAGCAAAGCATTACCCTGGGTACATATTGCCATCAGTAATGCCAAAACTCTACTGTCGGATATGTATCACGGAGTTAAACGTGAATTTCTCCAAAGTTATCTCGATGAGTTTTGTTATAAGTTGAACCGAATCAGAATCCCGCTGGATCCTTTTGACAGGTTATTGGTAGTTACAGCAAAATATAAATCAGATTTTAATCATATCCCTTATCGCCAAGACAAAATTGATAACTGTGTGAATTGCGGATAATCATTTTAAATAGTAAATGGTAAATGAATAAATTGTAAATAAAAAATATGTTATACTACGAAATAGGTTCAACTGAACTGGAACTTAATGCTGAGGACCTGAAGAAAGGGCTGTATGAGGCATTGGAAAAAATGGGTAAGAAGCACAAAGTGTTGGCTATTCCACCGGATTATACCCGACTGCCAAGCCGGGCAGGGGAGCTTACAGAGTTTGCCTGGGAATTTTATGGGGATGCAATGACCGATGTCTTACCCGCACTGGGGACACATTCACCCATGACAGCACATCAAATAAATCATATGTTTGGTCACATGCCGGCATCGCTGATTCGTGAGCATGACTGGCGGAATGATGTGGTGACTGTTGGTATTGTTCCTGCGGAATTTGTAAAAGAAGTTTCGGAAGGGGCCGTTGAATTTCCATGGCCTGCTCAGGTAAATAAACTTCTACTGAATGGAAATTTCGATCTGATACTCTCTATTGGACAAGTGGTACCTCATGAAGTAGTGGGCATGGCCAATTATAATAAGAATATTTTTGTGGGAACAGGTGGTGTGGAAGGAATCAACAAGAGTCATTTCGTAGGTGCAGCCTATGGAATGGAACGAATGATGGGCCATGCTGATACACCCGTACGACGGATATTTAATTATGCTTCCGAAAACTTTACTAACCATTTACCCATTGTATATGTACAAACGGTTGTTGGGCTGGATAAAACCGATGGAAAGATTAAAACCCGTGGGTTATTTATCGGCGATGACTTTGAAGTATTCGATAAAGCAGCAAAACTGGCACTCCTGGTAAACTTTGAAATGCTTGATAAACCGTTGAAAAAAGTGGTAGTTTATCTTGACCCTACTGAATTCAAGAGTACCTGGCTTGGAAATAAATCAATCTACCGTACCCGTATGGCCATTGATGATGAAGGAGAATTGATTGTTTTGGCACCTGCATTGAAAGAATTTGGTGAGGACAAGGAAATTGACCGGTTGATTCGTAAATACGGATATTTTGGAACCCCAACAACACTGAAAGCATGTGATGAAAATGAAGAATTGCGTAACAACCTAAGTGCTGCCGCCCACTTGATTCATGGTTCATCGGAAGGCCGGTTCAGTATCACCTATTGTCCGGGGAAAGGACCTGAAAATCTGTCACGTGTTGAAATTGAAAGCGTTGGATTTAACTATGCCGACATCGGCGAGGTGACTGCTAAGTATGATCCTGCAAAACTACGCGATGGAATGAATATCATGCCCGATGGTGAAGAAATTTTCTATATTTCGAATCCGGCATTGGGATTGTGGGCGTTCAAAGACAGGTTTGAATATTAACCCCTAAATCCCCTAAAGGGGACTTGAAGATTGGGTTGTGAATGTTTATAAAAGAATAAAATCTGCTTTCAGATAAAAATTAACATGCCCCTTAAGGGGTTTGGGGTCTATGAAAATAATTATTGACGATAAAATTCCTTATATTCGCGGTGCATTCGAAGGGGTGGCTGAAGTGGTGTATCTGCCAGGTTCGAAAACGACACCGGAAATAGTAAAAAATGCAGATGCCATTGTGACACGTACCCGTACAAGCTGCAATGAAAAATTACTGGCTGGATCCACCGTAAAATATATTGCTACAGCAACTATTGGGTATGACCACATCGATACAGATTATTGTGACAAAGCAGGAATCACGTGGACCAATGCACCCGGCTGTAATTCCAAATCGGTGGAACAATACATTGCTTCAACTCTCATGGTACTGGCCGAAAGGAGAAATCTTCGATTAAAGGATTTATGTATTGGTGTGGTAGGAGTGGGGAATGTTGGAAGTAAAGTTGCCAATGTTTGTCGGATCCTGGGTATGAAAGTACTGCTGAATGACCCACCCCGCGAACGTGTGGAAGGTTCTCAAGAATTTGTAGACATACATCAAGTGATGGAGGAAGCCGATATTATTACCCTTCATGTGCCTTTAAATCTACAGGGAGAAGATGCAACTTTTCATTTGGGGAATGACTATTTCCTATCAGCCCTAAAACGTAAACCGATATTGATAAATTCCTGCAGGGGTGAGGTGATCGAAACAAATGCAGTAAAAAAGGGAATTAAAACAGGACGTCTTTCAGGCTTTGTCTGTGATTGCTGGGAAAACGAACCGGATATTGATCTTGAATTATTAGCAATTACTGAGCTGGCTACCCCACACATTGCAGGGTATTCGAAAGATGGCAAGGCAACCGGAACAAGAATGAGTGTGCATGCCATTAGTGATTACTTTGGACTGGAACTGGACAACTGGCAACCAACAGACATAGAATCACCTTCACAGCCCTTGATTGAATTGAATGGAGAGGGAATGAATGAACAGGAAATCATATCGAAAGCCATTTTGTCAACATACGACATCCGGAACGATGACTCACAATTCAGGAAAGATACCACACTCTTCGAACAACTGCGGGGTGATTATCCTGTCCGTCGTGAATTTCCGGCATATACACTTCACGCTATTCATGTGGAGCGAGAAGTACTGGAAAAACTCAAGAAATTTGGCTTTAAAATAAAAGAATAAAACAATCTGAAATTATAAACTTTAAATTACACTTATTTATTTATGAAAAAACTGGCAGATATTGGACTAATCGGGTTAGCCGTTATGGGCGAAAACCTGGTATTGAATATGGAAAGTAAGGGCTTTACAGTGAGCGTATTTAACCGTACAGTTGAACGTGTGGATGAATTTATCGCCGGTAGGGGAAAAGGTAAAAACTTCATAGGAGCCCATTCTATTGAAGAACTTTGCGCCTCACTGGAGAAACCACGTAAAGTAATGAT
>CAIYOZ010000431.1 GCA_903927945.1 uncultured Bacteroidales bacterium
GAGTTTTTTTGTATAGTCACTGTCAAGTTCCATTTTAGTTGGATTAATACAAATGAATCCACCATGCAGACCCATCGATATAATCCGATTGGAGTAAATAACTGTTTTTTTTAATCTATCAAAGTTCAAATACCATCTGGCAGCACTATCTAATGTTACAATATCAGGAACCTTAATCTGAATTCTTTTCTCAGTAAAAACAGGTCTAGATGCACTTAGTGTAAAACATTGGAATGTTGCATAAATGCAAATGTATAATCGCAATTTTTTCGTCATTTTCTATAAATTTAGTTTATTAAGTGGTATGGTACATTACTTTACCCAATTATGATTTGTTTCAAATAGTCTGATTGATCGCAAAGTCATCTAATGTCAATTTTCAAGTTGATGATTCATCTGTTAATTTTTATTTCCGAAAATAACTTCTGTAATATCTTCGCATTCTTCGCATTGTAATAAAAGTGTTTTAACAATCCCATCTTTCCCTGATTCATCATCGATTATTTTCAACTTCTTACTTTTACAGTTTTTACACTTATATTGTGAGATTGGGTCAAAAACCTTTTGTTTGATATTTTCATATACCCCAACTAATGAGGTACATAATGTTACGCATGTTGATGCTTCATAAAAAGTGGCATTGTGAGAGTGGGTGATTTTATTTGCATAATCCCACGTTGACTCAGTCAGTTTTTTTATAATACTTCGATAATCACTATTATCAGAGCCCCTTAAGTAGAATTGCACAAAAAACTCTCCTTTCTTCTTAAAATTCGATGCTTGTGGTTGCTCATCTTCTCCAGCCATTTCTATAATATAGATTGTATTTCCAAGCTCTATCAATATTTCTCTACACTGAACACCAATTGCTTGAAAATCTTCAATTTCAATTGCAGAATCAATTAGATTGGCAATGTTTTTTAGCTTTCTAAATAGTTGAGGAGCAATATCGTCGTTCAATGTGATTGCTTTTACGAAATCTTCTGGTCTATATTCAGAATTTTTCATTCTTTCCATTATCCCCATGTGAAAAGAATAGACTTCATCAGTTCCAAAATAATAAGCACCTTGTGGATACAGATTCATAGGAACCTCATCACCCTCAACAACCCACCACGAACCATCAGTATCAGTTTTGACATTCCAAACTCTAACTTCAACACCAAGATCATTAAATGTATGTTCTGGTTTAGCATTCAGAACTTTGCATTTATTTTGACTCTGCCATTCCACATATTTGGAAATATCTTCAAAAGTTCTTTCTGCCATTTAGCTGTTCTTTTCTTTTATTCATTTTTACATTCAAGGTGAATCCATATTCATATAGATAAACAACTTTCAATATTCCACACTTTTCACCCACAATCATTTTATTGGCTTTTCTCATATTTAGAATGTTAATAATCTTTGTATTACAATTTTAAAGACGATAGCAGTTATCCAGCATTAGAGAATAATTTAACATATCCCCCATATCCCAATTTGCAATTCTATCCTCTATTACTCATCGCCCCACAAATGTATTAATAATTTCACACTTCCCCACAAAACCCCCTTCATTTCTTAAAATTAATTTCAATCTCTCAATTTTTCGCCTCCATTCTCCCAGCCTCTCTCCTAAGCTCTAACCGGGTCAGTTCTACCTTCCTCCTCCCTTTGACGGGGCTTTCGAGAGTCATTCGAGGGACTTGCCAGGGGGTTCAGAGGGTTGCATCCCTAGGAACACCCTAGCAACACCCTAGCAACCCCCTAGCAACTGTGGAAGAATTAAGGAGAAATACAGAAGGATTCAACCAGCAATTCCTGTTGAGCTTCATTGGTTTTATCCTCAGAATGATCCACAAAAACGCGTTGACCGCATCTTTGAATGTCGGGTATCAGAACCATACATGGGAATCGGACAAATCGACGAAGGGCTTATTCAGTTTCGGAGAAAAGTTCATTTTATGCACATTGTTTAACTATCTGTGCAATATTTAGGTTTTTTTAAACATGAAATTGCCTGCACTATGTGTGGTCGACCAATTTAAATGTTTACATTTGCAGCGTTAAAAATGGATTAATTAAGGAATTATTTCTTTAATAGCTCGTTTCTCGTATTTTTATCCGGTATTTATAGCTAAAAATTGTATTTATCTGTTCAAATCACAAAATGACCTTAACTCGATTGACATCCGATCATCCATTCCAACTTTCTATCCGGAAAATGCTTATTCAACGATATGCATCCTCCGGGAAATCTCTCCTCCCGTAAAAGTTTTTCTTTTACCCCGATTACAAGATCGTAAATCCCAAGTCTCTTATACACGAAATATTATACATCACCTCACTTAAACATACAAAACTGTGCACCAATCAACCCCTCATCACCATGCCGACACGTTAAAGTCGCAGGTGGAAGATGCCACCGGAGTGATCATTTCGCATTGTTACCAATGTGGGAAATGCACTGCAGGCTGCCCCCTCCATGAAGAGATGGACGTCATGCCCAATCAGATCCTGCGCATGCTTCAGCTCGAACTACCGGGTTACGAAGACAAAATACTCAGCTCGCTTTCTATCTGGCTATGCCTGGCGTGCGATACCTGTTATTCACGCTGCCCGCAGGAAGTAAAGTTATCGCAGGTCATGGATTTCCTGCGTCAAGAATCAATCCGTCAAGACAAAGTAAACCCGGAAGCAAAGGATATCCTCAAGTTTCACAAGGCATTCCTCAATTCCATCCAGATGAACGGGAAATTGCACGAGGTGGGTTTAACCATCGATTATAAACTCCGTACCTTGAATCTGATACAGGATGTGAAGCTGGTACCTTCGATGATGGCGAAAGGAAAACTTGCCATCTTCCCGCATCAGGTGCAGAACACGAAAGAGATTGCAAAGATATTTAAGAGGGTGAATGAAAACAAAGCCCCCTAAATCCCCCAAAGGGGGACTTTCCCATGGTATGAAGAGTATTCTCTAAAATCAATTAAACAATATTTAATTCTTCTTCGGAAGAAATAAAATATAATAAATCAGCAAATATGTCTGAACTTCCACTAAATAATCAAAGTCTTACTCCCCTTTCGGGGGCTGGGGGGCTTCGTATAGGATATTATCCCGGTTGCTCGCTCGAAGGATCGAGTAAAGAATACAACGATTCGCTGTTTGCGGTAGCAGAAAAGTGCAACGTGAGGCTCGAAGAAATCAAAGACTGGAGCTGTTGTGGTGCTTCGGCGGCACATAATATGAACCATGACCTGGCCATTGCACTTCCGGCACGTACGCTGGCACTGGCCGAAAAACAAGGATTGACAGAAATCGTAGTACCCTGTGCTGCCTGTTACAGCCGTATCTCCAGCTCGAAGCTTGAAATCAGCAGCAATGTGGCAACAAGGCAGAAAATGGAGAAATTCATTGATTTGAAACTGTCGGTGGATGTAAAGATACTGACGGTCTTTGAATTCCTGCAAAAATATATCTTCCCGGTGGTGGACGAACATATTGTGAACAAGCTGAATCAAAAAGCAGCATGCTATTACGGTTGTTTGTATTCACGTCCAAAAGAACTGGCAACGCTGGAACAAATCGAGAACCCCATGGAAATGGACGAAGTAATGGTGAAAGCCGGTGCTACTCCGATCGATTGGGCATTCAAGACCGAATGCTGTGGTGCAGGGTTATCGGTATCACGCACGGACATTGTGGCCAAGCTTTCGGGCAAGATACTGGAAGATGCTGCCGACCGCGGGGCTGAATCCATTGTCGTGGCTTGTCCGATGTGTCATATGAACCTGGATATGCGTCGTCCCGAGATCAGGAAACAATTGAAAAAAGATATCAACATACCGGTGCTGTTTATTACCCAGGCATTGGGGCTCAGCATGGGCATTCCGGCCGACAAGCTTGGACTCAACAAACATTATGTGCCGACTGAAGGAGTAGTTAACTGTATCGTAAAAATGGAGGCTTAGAGATATGGCAAGAATTGGAGTTTTTATTTGTCATTGTGGCGAAAACATTTCGGCAACAGTTGATGTAGCCAAAGTAGCCGAGAAAGCGGGAAAGCTTTCGGGGGTTGCATTTAGTGTCGATTATAAATATATGTGCTCAGATCCGGGACAGACCCTGATCATCGATGCCATCAAACAGCATAAGCTGACGGGGATCGTGGTGGCAGCCTGTTCACCACGCATGCACGAAGGTACTTTCCGCAAGGCTGCCGAGAAAGCGGGTATCAACCCGTATCTCTGTGAAATGGCCAATATCCGCGAACATGTATCGTGGGTACATCCCCGTTCGGATGCTACAACCCAGAAAGCGTTGGACATTGTCCGTACCTTGGTGGAGAAAGTAAAGAAAAACGTAGCCTTGTTTCCGATCAAGGTTCCGGTGACCAAGACCGCATTGGTTATTGGCGGTGGTATCGCAGGCATACAATCGGCGCTGGACATTGCCAACGCCGGGCATCAGGTGATCATGGTGGAGAAAAAACCATCCATAGGCGGGCACATGTCTCAGCTCTCAGAAACATTCCCGACACTCGACTGCTCGCAGTGTATCCTGACACCCCGCATGGTGGAAGTGGCCCAGCACCCGAATATCAAACTGCTGACGTATGCCGAGGTGGAAAGCGTTTCGGGCTTTGTGGGAAACTTCGATGTAAAGATTAAAATGAAAGCCAAGAGTGTGGATATGTCCAAGTGTACCGGTTGCGGAGCTTGCTGGCAGAAATGTCCGACAAAGAAAATACCGGATGAATTCAATGAAGGCATGGGATTCCGTACCGCCATATATTCACCCTTCCCTCAGGCAGTACCCAATAAACCCGTGATCGACCGCCTGCATTGCAGCTGGTTTACAAAAGGTGGAAAATGTGGTGTGTGCAAGAAAATATGTCCAACCGGTGCCATTGACTATGAAACGCAGGACGAATTTATTGATGTAAAGGTAGGCGCCATCATTACCGCCACCGGTTTTGACTTGAAACATGCTGACTTCTTCCCTGAATACGGATATGGCAAGTTCAAGGATGTGATCGATGGTATGCAGTTTGAACGGTTGGCATCTGCTTCCGGTCCTACTTCAGGAGAAATACGCAGACCCTCGGATGGTAAAGTACCCGAAAAGATAGTCTTCGTGGCGTGTGCCGGATCACGTGACAAATCAAAAGGGATTGAATACTGCTCGAAAATATGCTGTATGTACACGGCAAAACATGCCATGCTGTACAAGCACAAAAATCATGAAGGAAAAGCCTACGTGTTCTATATGGACATACGCGCTGCCGGAAAGAATTATGACGAATTTGTACGCCGCGCCATTGAGGATGACGACGTGAACTATATCCGCGGACGTGTGTCGCGCATTTACGAAAAGAACGGCAAGCTCATTGTGAAAGGGGTAGATACCCTGATGAACTCCGAGCCGGTGGAGATTGAAGCAGACATGGTGGTACTGGCAACAGCCGTGGTAGCCAACATTGGAGCTGAATCACTGGCCCAGAAACTGCATATCAGTTACGACAGTCATCACTTCTTCTCGGAAGCACACCCTAAGTTGAAACCCGTTGAAACAAACACAGCAGGAATCATGCTGGCTGGTGCGTGCCAGAGTGCTAAGGATATACCTGAATCGGTATCACAGGCCTCAGCATCGGCAAGTAAAGCCATTGGGTTATTCTCCAGTAATGAACTGACCCGTGAACCGATCGTAGCGGTGGTGAACCGTCAGGCACCGCCTAATTTCACCAGTTGTACAGGATGCCTGCTTTGCCAGGAAGTATGTCCGTATCATGCTATCGAAACAGAGGAAATAAAAGATAGGGCCGGTAATTTGATAAAAGTGGCTGCCCGTGTAAATGCAGGGCTTTGTCAGGGTTGTGGAACGTGTGTGGCTATGTGCCGCAACAAGTCCATTGATATACAGGGATTTTCGAACGATCAAATGTTATCGGAAGTCATGGCGCTACTCAATGCATAATTTATAATTCAGATATCATATAATTGAGGATAGTAGAATGAAAGTGTGACGAATTGTCACGGTTTAAAAGAAGATGTAATTGCATACTTTCGAACTCGTTACAAATTGTAACGAGTTGAAAGGCTTGCTGAAATACTTTAGTTCTTTCTTTAAGAAGGGAATAAGGGCAGATTCGTGGGATGATCGGTTTTCTACGAAGGTAAAAAATAAAAGAAAAATAAGGTTTTAAATTTACAGCCTTGAAAATGCAATTAAAACCAATAGATTATTACCCTGATTTTAAAATAAGGTTAATAAGGTTGGGGTTTGTGGGTTTGAGTTTTCTACTAAGGTTAAAAACAAAAAAAATAAGGTTTTAATATAATACAAGACTGAAAATCAAATTAATGATTATTAGCAAATTGTAATTTTTATATATCTGATTATATTTTAAATATCTCAATGTATTAATTTTAAGAAGTTGATTTTGGGGGATTACATTTTATCGAGGGACTACTAACGGCAATAAACAAAAATAAGATTTATTCTTAAAACCTTATTTTTAGATATTAAACCTCAGTAGAAAAC
>CAIYOZ010000432.1 GCA_903927945.1 uncultured Bacteroidales bacterium
ATGAATCAGGGAAATGGCTTAAAACAGGCTGTTTAGTTTTTTTTAGCATACGAAATAAAGTCTTTCAAATAAGGGGTATAAAAAAATAAGCAGAAGTTCATCCCCCTATTCTAATGAGTTTAAACTCCTGCGAAACTTTAGTTGATAATTTTACAAAATCTAGCCCCAGATCACGATTTATCTCTTTGGAATGTAAACCTGCCTGTTATGTTGAGCTCTTACTTAAAAAATTAACCTTTATCTTCCCAGATCAGGATTATGGTGCTTCTATTCAAAATAAATCAGTAAATTTGCAGAAAATAATCCGATGAAAATCCTGCTGGTCACGCCACCTCTCACACAGCTCAATACCCCCTATCCGGCGACATGCCACCTGTTGGGTTACCTGCATTCGAAAGGACAGGAGGCAGCGCAGCTGGATTTAAGCATTGCACTCATTGAACAGCTATTTACATCCGCTCAACTGGAGGGAATGTTCCAACAGGCGACAATGCGGGCAAACCTTTCCAAGTCAAACAAAATCATTCTGCAACACCGGGATTTTCACATGAAAACCATTGACCCTGTGATGCGATTCCTGAGCGGAAGGGATAGCAGCCTGGCACAGCGATTCAGCAACCGGGACTTCTGGCCCGGGAGCAAACGATTGCCTTCGGAGGATGATCTGGAATGGGCTTTCGGGATGATCGGGAACCACGACCGCGCCACCCATTTGTGTACCTTGTATTTAAAAGATTTGTGTACGTTCATTCAGCAAACTATCGATCCTCATTTTGAACTGATACGCTATGCCGAATCGTTGTGCCTACGCCTACCGGAATATACCCCACTGCTGGAAGAATTGAAGAAACCGCTCTCCCTGATCGACCGGCTGATGATCGATATCTTTGACAAACGTATTCGTGAAAGCAACCCCGACATGGTGGGATTTACCGTGCCATTCCCTGGTAATCTTTTCAGTGCACTTCGGTGTGCCCAATGGATTAAAAAAGAATATCCGTCTATCAAAATCGTTATGGGAGGTGGTTATGTAAATACAGAACTGCGAAGTTTGACTGACCCGGCTATCTTTGACCTAATGGATTATATTGTTTTTGATGACGGAGAATTGCCCCTATTACGATTGCTTACAGGTGGAGAACTAATACGCACACTTTCACGGTTAGAAACGGGCGAAATTATGCGGTCGAATTTCGACAGCAAAGAAAATATATCTTTTTCAGAAACCGGAACACCTGATTATGAAGGGTTATTGAAAAATAATTACCTGAATCTGATAGAACTGACAAACCCCATGCATGCATTATGGAGTAATGGATGTTGGAATAAAATGATGCTGGCACATGGTTGTTACTGGGGTAAATGTGCATTCTGCGATGGCACCCTGGATTATATAAATCGCTATGAAACAGCATCCATTGAAATCATTGTCGACCGCATGGAAGCTATCATGAAACAAACAGGGAAATCAGGATTCCATTTTACGGATGAAGCGGCCCCTCCTGCCCTGCTGCGAAAGCTGGCTGACGAAATCATCAAACGAAAACTGACCGTTAGTTACTGGACCAACGTAAGGTTTGAGAAATCATTCACCCCCGAACTTTGTTATGTGATGGCTCAATCGGGATGCATAGCCATTTCAGGGGGGCTGGAAGTCGCCTCTCCCCGTATCCTGAAACTGATTAACAAGGGAATCACCCTGGAAACTGCCCGGGAGAGCATGAAGAATTTTGCAGGAGCGGGTATCATGACCCATGCTTACTTGATGTATGGCTTCCCTACCGAGACGAAAAAAGAAACACTTGATTCACTCGAAGTGGTGCGTGATTTATTTGCGGATGGATTGATTCAATCGGCCTTCTGGCACCGGTATGCCATGACCATTCACAGTCCTTCGGGGCAACACCCTGAAAGCGTGGGTGCTACTCGCATAGAACAATCTGTTGGCAGTTTCGCCAACAACGAAATTCCTTTTACTACCGGGCATGAGATCGACCTGGAGTATTACGGGAAAGGGTTGAACCTGGCTACCTATAATTACATGCAGGGTGCCGGGTATGAGATGCCGGTGAATGAATGGTTTAAATAAATAAAAACGAACTACACAAATAAATCCGAAGGATTTAATTCCTTCGGGGGTTCATGTTTTCTACATATAAACTGTTTTCCAATTAATTTGTTTGATATTTTAAAAATAGAATCATGGCACATGAACATCACCATCATGAAGAAGTAAAGAATATAAAAGTTGCCTTTTTCCTCAATTTGTTTTTTACCTTGTTTGAAATTGCAGGAGGTTTCTTCACCAACAGTATAGCCATTCTTTCGGATGCATTACACGATTTAGGAGACTGTTTGTCACTTGGGTTGGCCTGGTATTTTCAACGGATATCCACCAAAGGGAGTGATACATCTTATTCTTACGGATATAGGAGGTTTTCATTGATGGGTGCCATTATTAATTGCATCGTGTTGACAGTAGGCAGCATTTTTATTCTCATTGAAGCCATTCCCCGCATATTCCATCCCGAAAAGACACAGGCTGCCGGTATGTTTTTCCTGGCGATAGTGGGTGTGATGGTCAATGGAGTTGCCTTTCTGCGACTCAAAAAAGGGGATTCCATGAATGAGAAAGTGGTTTCAATTCATTTTCTGGAAGATGTATTAGGTTGGGTAGCCATTCTCGTAGGATCGGTGGTCATGTACTTTTTCAATGTACCTTTTATTGATCCCCTGTTATCGGTTGGGATTTCAATATTCGTGTTGTTTAATGTGTTTATAAACATTCGCCAGACGTTGCACATTATTTTGCAGGGGATACCTGCCGATATCGACATAGTAGAAATACAGACGCTACTGCAACAGTTCAAGGGAATAGAAGATATCCACGACCTGCACATCTGGTCGGTGGATGGAAAGTATAACATACTCACCGTGCATGTGGTTATGAATAAATTGATGGAGTTCACAAAAATAGCAGAGCTGAAGGACAAAATACGACATTCGCTTAAACATAAGGGTATCCAACATGCCACCATTGAATTCGAAACTATCGACGAGCGGTGTGATTACGAAAAAGGGTGTGATTGAAACACAGAAGATAAGAATGGGGATATACGCTGATTTAGCGGATAGAAAAACGGATACAAGTTGGGATTGATTGACTAGATCAATTGATGAAAAAGAGTTTCTCCATGACGAAGAAACTCTTTTTAATTTTAATTGTCTATTCTATTATTTCAACCTCTTTGAAAAGTATCGAACATGGGATCCATTCAAGGTTAATACTGTAGTTGTAGGAGCTTGATTGATTGTCATATTTGCACCAGCATAGGTAATCGTGTAGTTGCTATTTTGACTGATGGCATAAGGACTCCCGAAACGATTTCACCAACTGCACGTGATAAATTACCTGTAAATGAAATTATTTCATTGTTTGACAGTTTTGTTCCCACTGTTTGATTTGAAACAATGTCAAAGCAGGGTCAACATCACCGTAGGTTTTTGTTTTTGCATCACCATTAACTGCAACAGGCAATCGATAAAAATAAATAATGATAATAAAATTTAACTAGCCTTTGTTTTAAATGACCAGGTGGGACTCACGGCGACTTTGGTACCTTGATACTTGGCAACCACATACCAGTAATAGGTAGTGGAGAGTTTTAAATCGCTAGTAGTCACTTGTAGGAGATCCACATTTTCACCCAACAACTTTTGAACAGTTGAATTGGACTCGAAAATGTAAATGTTATATTGCAACGGGACATTAGAATTGTTGCCCTCCACATTCCAGTTAAAAGTAATCGATAGATTCTGATCAACGGCTCCATTCCCCGGAACAGGGTCATAAAGAGAAATCGTACCTACATTGACATCATCTTTAAAGATCAGAAAGTTCATCTGAGTACTCGTATTCCCATAAATCGAAACCGTCAGAGAATTACTCAGATAATCTTTCCTTTTTACATTCACAGCTACATCTCCTTCCAACACTTTTTGAATGGTGAATTTACCGGCTGAATCCGATAGTACGGCAATGCTGGCAGGTGTGGTGGTTATCATCACTCCGGAAATTGGCAAATAAGTCTCGGCATCCAACACGACACCTTTGATTGAACCGTAATTCAGCATATCCAGTTGTGTTGTTTCACACGATATGAATAAAAACATGCTTACGATGGATATAAAACAAATATACTTTTTCATACTCGATAAAATTATTTATGTTTCATTTTAATCATATAGAACTTCACTCCCAGGGAAACTCCCCATGCCATATCGTTATAACTTCCCGCATGGGTGCCGTCAATTTTGTCGTTTAAATAATAATTTACACCGGTTGATACGTTGAATCCCAAACTGTTGTTGACCATATACTCCAGACCAAACTTGCCGTTGATCTTAGGGAAATAATCTTTTCCGGATAGCCCAACACCCAAATGGTTTTGATCCACTCCTGCTCCCAGGCAACAAAAGGGGGTGAGTTTTTCGAAAGGTAGGAAGACATACCTCAATGAAGCGTCCCCAAAATATGAGTAGTCATCTACTTTCTTTTGCACATTGAGTCCACGATATCCAACCTCCAGATCAAGATTAAAATAACGGTTGAGGGCAGTTCCGATTAAAAAAGAGGTTTTAGGTCGCAATTCACTTTTTGAGTAATCACCCGAATAGGTATTTGTGCCGGCATCAATCCCAATAGTAATTAAGCCTCGATTGTTCATATCCAGTTTACGACCGATCGGATCAGCATACTTATAATTCATACGCTTTTCTTCCTGATACTTGGTGAAGGCTATGGAGGCAGAATCCTTAGGATCCTTCAGTGACCACAATTTATCACCAACGCCTTCAATAATCAAGCTCTGCACTGCCTTCTCTATGGCTTCAGTGACACATATCTCCACCGGTTCGTTGTAAGTAAAGCCTGTCTCTGTTTCAAGCAGGCGTTGTGCCTTTACATACCGGAATAATCCAAGCGATACTTCCTGCGAAAGGATGGATTTAGTAGTGTAGACCGTCTTCAAGACCTTTCCATTAGCTGTAGACACCGCACGAATGTAGATACTTATACGATCTTCCCGGTATTGACCTGAGAAGTCTGCACCAAAGTAACGGATTCCGGCACCTCCGGTCAGGATATTGGTTTCGTAGGATATGATACCACCCTCCAGGATGACTCCGGCAAACAAAAGCGGTGGCAGGAGCGATTCGGTGTTCTGGTCTTTCCCTTCGTACTGGGCACGGGAGGCCCGTATAATCTTTCGTTCGTTGAGCAGGTTGGCTATGTTTTCACGTTCAATGGGAATAAACCAGCCCGATTCTTCCAGGGCACGAATCAAAATGGTGGTAGCTCCCTGAGTTACTGCCGTAGACCAACTGGTTCCGGTATCCGAAGGTTTGTATTGGCCCGTTTGGTCACGGAATTTGTAAACTGCCGTTACTATTTTCTCTTTAGGTTGTGGGAGTTCCAGCAGAATCTTCTTAGCAGGACTTTCTTGTCCCAACACTGCCCTCGCAGGTGCCAGAGGTTGATGCAAATAAGTACCACATGCTGCAAATAAAGCTAATAATATCCAAAGACAAAAAGTCCTGAACAGAATATTTTTCTGTAACATGATATATTATCTATTGTTTATGAATACTCAAAAATAAGGAACCGTAACTGTGGTCGATGTGCCGGTGCTATTATCCAGAATACTTATATTCAAACCGGAGGATTGATTGGTAATATTAATTTGATAAGTTCCCAATGTATAAGTCCCGGCAGTTAACGCATTTTCACCAAATTCTTTGGCTACAATTTGACGGGAGAGTTCGCTTAATATCTGTTGGTTCAGACTTGTAGCAAAATTACTTAACGTACTCGTACTGGAATTGGTGCTAGGAATGGAAGAAGCGGTTTTAATGTCATTCTGTGCCTGTGCAGAACTCATCAACCAACTGTAGTTATACGGATTACCACCAAAGGCGGGGTTCTTTGGGGTATAGACAAATTGTTGTCCATAGGTTTTCCCTACCAGAAATAAGAACAAGACAAACAGTGTTTTAAGAATGATTTTCATGATTTTGTTTGTTTAAATGTTTTCATATAGTTCATTGCAATCCAAACCAACTTTAATATTTAACTTGTTGACCTTTCATTTTAGGATTAAAAGATACCGGAACCACCGAGATCTTCTCCATTCATTTGTTTCATTATCTCTTCAAAGTTTGCCAGGTAATTTTGGATGACAGCTATTGCCTCCTGCGTCTGCGATTCAATCAGGTCCTGACGTGGTTGAAGAATGCTTTGATAAACAATTTCGTCATTAATGGATATGGTAATGATTGATGAAGTTAATTGATAGGGCTTTTCATAAACAGTAATGGAATAATTCTTTGCTGTTTTAGGTGCTTCCCATCTATCATAAAACATCCCGTAAAAATCATTGCCGTTCTTTGTTTTGGTATCATTGACCAGTAAACCATCAATTTCAATTTCCACGTCGGTTGTCTTATCCTGTTTTTGAATCACTTTTTGCATGATTAATTTTAAATCGACAGGAAATTGCTTGGTTTTAATTGAATCTTTTGGAATTCCAGTTGATACAAATTGTCCAACTGAATGATCCGGCTTGGAGCGTTCAATAGGATTAATGGCTAAGGAATCTCTCTGAATGGTTGAAAGATTCGTTAACAAAATAGAAAGTAGAATACTTGTTAATAAATACATAGATGATATAAATTCAAAAATTCATAATTTCAAAACTGTAATAAAACCTTAAGTTGAACTCATAATGATTATTTTAATGGAAATGAAAAATAAGATTGGTCGATGACCACCTTCATATCGTTGCCTGTTTGTGTGACCTGGACACCTCCCGGCGAGTTTATCAAATCACTGTTCATCTCCAGTGATAGATTAGTACCTGTTTGAATAAAAGTATTTCCGTTGACAGAGGAATTAGATTCCATATCAGATTTTAGTGTTAAATAATAACCGGTCTGAATAATTTTGTCATACAGGACCGGATCCGATTTATTTCCCTGTTTATAGTCATCAATCGTATTATTTGACCCTTTTTGCCAGGCCAGCAAATAATTGTTGTTTCCCAATTGTTCGGCTGAAAGTGTATTGTACGAACCTTGCTGGATTGCCATGATTCCGTTGTTGTTACCATTTTGAGTTATGGTCATTTTATTGCCATCCCCCAAAACTTCATATTCAATGTCATTAATCTTGGCTCCAGCAGTAATAACATTGTTACTTGGGTTTGTTATAATACTCACCATGTTTTGAGGTACAACATCTAATAGGCTATAGCTTATATTTCCATTCGTTGCTTCATTACCTAACAATCCCATTTGGAAAACAAATGAAACATTGCCGCAATAATCATTTTAGTAATTTCAATTTCGGTTACGTCATTTTATATTTATAAAGATGTTACTTCAATTAGCGACAATACTTTTTGCTTTGAAACAGTATCCCC
>CAIYOZ010000433.1 GCA_903927945.1 uncultured Bacteroidales bacterium
ATGAATCAGGGAAATGGCTTAAAACAGGCTGTTTAGTTTTTTTTAGCATACGAAATAAAGTCTTTCAAATAAGGGGTATAAAAAAATAAGCAGAAGTTCATCCCCCTATTCTAATGAGTTTAAACTCCTGCGAAACTTTAGATCAGAAAAAACTAAAATGTTTGCTTTATCTTATACCTGGCATGCTCTTCTTCTTTCTTACTTACAAGACATTTCCATAATAAGAATGGGCAAAAAAGGCATGAACCCAATCTTTTATGATCGATATTCATGCCTATAATCTGCGGAGAGGAAGGGATTCGAACCCCCGGTACCCTTTAGGAGTACATACGCTTTCCAAGCGTACCTCTTCAACCACTCGAGCACCTCTCCGTTTGCCCTGCAAAGTTAATCAAATTTTCTAATTCTACAGCAATTTACTTAACTTGATATTTACCTACTGATTTATAGGTTGATATATACTTTTTGATCTTATGATATTGCCAATTCATTCGTATCTTTCCTTCTTCCCGTCTTGGCTCTTGGCTTGATTTCTGATAGTACCCTTCTTCTTGTCTTGATTCTTGTCTCTTGATTCTTGGCTCTATTTAAGTTTTGTAAAGATCTCAAAAGCGTTCTCTGTTGTCTTTTTATCTATTTCGGCAACGGGTAAATTATAAATAGCCGCCAGTTTCTCACAAACCAAGGCTACATACGCGCTTTCATTCCGTTTCCCGCGGTGTGGGGCAGGAGTCAGGTATGGCGAATCGGTCTCCAGAAGTATATGCTTCAGGTCAATCTTTTCTACTACCGCTGCCAGTCCTGAATTCTTAAAGGTAACTATGCCGTTGATCCCCAGTTTGAATCCGCCGAATGCAATGATTTCCTGTGCTTCTTCGAGTGTTCCGGTGAAACTGTGAAAGACACCCGTCAATCCCTTGTCTTTGAAAGGAGCAAGTGCCTCCATGCTTTCCCTGAACGAATCACGCACATGAATGATGACCGGCAACTGATACTCCAACGCCCATTCAATTTGTTGCTTGAACACCATTGTTTGTTCGGTCAGCAGTGTTTTATCCCAATACAAGTCAATGCCAATTTCCCCGATCGCCAGATACTCCCGGCGTTCCAGTTCATGTTTAATTAAGGCAAGTTCTTCCCGGTAATCAGCTTTCACACTTGTCGGATGCAATCCAATGGCAGCATGGCAATACCCCGGATATTCTTTCTCCAGTGATAACATCTGAGGCAAGGTGCTGCTATCACAATTTGGCAGGATAATATGTTTCACACCAAACTCCTGAGCCCTAAAGATGACTTCATGACGGTCGGCATCGAAGTCATCTGAATAGATATGTGAATGGGTGTCAATCAAAGGATTTACAATTTATTCATTTACGATTTGCTATTTTAATAAAACGCTCAAAGGTACTTCGTACGCAAACCTTTCGTCGTCCGAAGGTCACGAAAGCGTTTTCTTGGATTCCCTGATATTCTAAGAAAACGCTCAAAAGTACTTCGTACGCTTTGAGGATGTCTGCCTGGAATAATAAAACGCTCAAAGGTACTTCGTACGCAAACCTTTCGTCGTCCGAAGGTCACGAAAGCGTTTTCTTGGATTTCCAGATATGCTAATAAAACGCTCAAAGGTACTTCGTACGCTTTGAGGTTTGGAACAACACGGAACACGGAACACGGAACACGGAACACGGAACTCTTAAACTCTTCGAATCCTATTCCCACTCAATCGTAGCCGGTGGCTTGGAGCTGATATCATACACCACGCGGTTCACACCCTTAACCTTGTTGATAATCTCATTCGACATCTTAGCCAAAAAGTCATAAGGCAGTTGCGCCCAGTCTGCCGTCATGGCATCCGTGGAAGTCACTGCCCTAAGTGCAATGGCGTTTTCATAAGTGCGTTCATCACCCATGACTCCGACTGATTGTACGGGAAGCAGGATAGCACCCGCCTGCCAAACTTTGTCGTAGAGGTTCCATTCGCGTAGGCCTGTTATGAAGATATCATCCGCTTCCTGCAGGATACTCACCTTTTCGGGGGTAATATCGCCCAAAATCCGCACTGCCAGTCCCGGTCCCGGGAAAGGCTGGCGTTTGATCAGATGATGCATCATGCCTAGCTCGGTTCCCACCCGCCGCACTTCATCCTTAAAGAGCAAGCGCAATGGTTCGCACAATTTCAGGTGCATCTTTTCGGGTAGCCCGCCTACGTTGTGGTGCGACTTGATCACTGTTCCGGTGATGGAAAGCGATTCTATGATATCGGGATAAATGGTGCCCTGGGCAAGCCATTTTACATCTTTTATTTTGTGAGCCTCTTCGTCGAATACATCGATAAAGCCGCTGCCAATGATCTTACGCTTTTGTTCAGGATCTGATACCCCTTTCAACGCGGCATAGAAACGATCCTTCACGTTCACCCCGATCACGTTCAATCCCAGGTGCTCGTAATCCTTCATCACGTTCTCGAACTCGTTCTTACGCAGCAACCCATGATCCACAAATATACAGGTCAGGTTCTTACCAATCGCCCTGTTCAACAATACGGCAGCCACCGACGAATCGACACCTCCCGATAAGCCCAGCACCACTTTGTCCTTGCCAAGCTGTTTTTTCAGTTCTGCAACTGTTGATTCAACGAACGAAGCCGGTGACCAGTCACGGGCACAACCGCATATATTCAAAAAATTCTCCAGTATCTGGGTGCCGTCGAGTGTATGGAACACTTCCGGGTGAAACTGTACTCCCCAGGTTTTTTCGTCTTCTATTTTAAACGCCGCCAGCTCCACATCGTCGGTGCTGGCTATTTTTTTGAAGTTATCCGGTATTTTGGTGATGCTGTCTCCATGTGACATCCAGATTTGTGATCCGGGAAGTACATCCTTCATCAAGGCATCCTCCGAGTTGATAAATGATAGGTTGGCACGGCCATATTCCCTGGTACCTGCCGATTCGACAGTTCCATTAGAGGTATAGGCCATTAACTGGGCGCCATAGCAAATCCCCAATACAGGATATTTCCCACGTATCTCGGTCAAGTCAACCTTGAATGCGATAGGGTCGTACACTGAATACGGGCTGCCCGAAAGGATTACCCCTTTGATGTTGTCGGTTTGCTCGGGAAACTTGTTGTAAGGAACGATTTCGCAGTATTCATTCAGCTCACGTACGCGGCGGCCAATTAACTGCGTGGTTTGGGAACCGAAATCCAGGATAATAATTTTTTCCAACATGACTTTAATTTACAAATTACACATTCACAATTTATTCTTGCCTTAAAAAAGATGCACAAAAGTACGCAAAATGTGTTTGTGGTACAAGCATTCAATCCCGTTATTGTGTTAATCCATGCATCTTAAATCCTATTGATGATCAATTTGATGAATAATGCTGGTTTTTTTGAATGTTCTTGAAGTTATATTTTTTTGAATGTAAACATCTAAGGCATTAGGTTAATACTTGTGTTATCCCTGGAATCAGGATATACTAGCACTATGATTTGTTCGTTTAAAAAATAGCAATCCCCCGACGGAAGCCGAAAGTATGCTGTATGAGCGCTTGCCAGACTTAGTTTTTTAACCATGAACCGGAAACCATCAAAAGAATAAGAAATGATAAACTTAAAGCAACCCGGAGCTTATTGACGCTTTAAATTCTAACTTTGTAAAAATTCAATATAGAAGAATAAAAAAGAATTAACTAATTAATATAAAATGGGATTTTTTTCATTCAAACAAGAAATAGCCATGGACTTAGGTACGGCTAATACGATCATTATTTCAGAAGGTAAGTTTGTAGTGGACCAACCCTCGGTAGTGGCGCTTGACAATCGTACAGATAAACTTATTGCTGTTGGTGAAAAAGCGAATCTAATGCGTGGTAAAGAAAATGGAAGTGTCCGTACGGTGCGCCCGTTGCGCGATGGTGTAATTGCTGATTTTACGGCCTGCGAATTGATGATTCGCGGTATGATAAAAATGGTTCCTACAAAAAAACATTTGTTTGCCCCTACGTTGAAAATAGTAGTTTGTATACCCTCGGGAAGCACGGAAGTAGAAATCCGTGCGGTGCGTGACTCTGCCGAACAAGCCGGTGGACGTGAAATATACATGATTTACGAACCTATGGCTGCTGCTATCGGTATTGGCATTGATGTGGAAGCTGCCAACGGATGTATGATCGTCGATATAGGGGGTGGTAGTACTGAAATTGCCGTGATCTCATTGGGTGGTATCGTTACCAATAAATCCATCCGGATAGCCGGTGACGATTTAACCGAAGATATTATGGAATACATGGGGAGGATGCATAACATTAAAATAGGGGAACATACCGCTGAAATGATCAAGATAAAAGTCGGTGCAGCCTTAGCCGATTTGAAAGATGCTCCCGAAGATTATATAGTATACGGGCCTAACCGTATGACCGCCTTACCAATGCAGATCCCGGTATCCTATCAGGAAATTGCCATGTGCATGGACAAAACCATCTCTAAAATTGAATCTGCCGTATTAAGTGCATTGGAACAAACACCTCCCGAGCTTTATTCGGATATTATCGAACGCGGCATTTACCTTGCCGGTGGTGGCGCGCTCATTCGGGGCCTGGATAAACGCTTGTCCGATAAGTTGAACATTGAGTTCCATATTGCCGAAGATCCGTTGCATGTGGTGGCTATCGGTACAGGCATTGCATTGAAAAATACCGATAAATACACATTCCTGATCCGATAACAATCGAGTCTAACCGATTCTTCTTCTTTTCGGTTTGTCGCATCTGTAATTAATGCTCCTAACCTAATTCTCTATCCGAAATAAGGTTAAAAATAATGGCAGGAAATTTTTCTACTGAGGTTTAAAAAGAGAAATAAGGTTTTATAAGTTCAGTCTTTCTGAACTGATAATGTTATCATTCGCTGCAGTTTGGTTCTTCGAGCTGAAGGTCTTGTTTATATTAGCCCAAGGCAATGTCCTAAAGGGACAACGCCTTGGAAAATGGAATGTCAATTTTATATTACCCTTGCCGAACGAAGATATTGGGGCTATTAAAACCTAATTTTTTGTTTTAAACCTCAGTAGAAAACATAAACCCACCAACCCAAACCTTATTCACCTTATTTATTGCGTCTAACCGATTCTACTTTTTTATTGATAGTGAGAAGTTCTAGGAAAGATATTGATACTTTATCATAAACATGAATCATATTAACTATATTTGTAATTCAAAGTTTTATTAATCAACAAAAAACAAATTATGAATGATAAAATTAGATCAGTAACTGATTTAATAGAATCTCTTCAAGGATCTTTATTTATACAAGATGGTTATATTTATAGAGGGCAGGTTAATGAAGAATGGAAAACCAAGCCGTCTCTGTTAAGACGAAATGCTGATATGAGCATAACTATAAAAACTTTTGAGAATGCTCTTTTTTCACCATTATTTCAGAATATGAAAATACCGTTTTTAACCCTCTTAGATCCTATTGAATATTTATCAATTCTCCAGCATTTTGAATTCCCAACACGATTGTTAGACTGGGCTTATGATCCTTTGGTTGCTCTATTCTTCTCATGTTACAGTCAAAATAATGAATTTGAAAACAAAGATGGAGTATTTATTGCTTCAAATAGTTTGCAATATGAAACAATTGATCTGAGAAAAAACACTGAATATATTATGAATTATAATTTTGACAATATTGATAAAAATCTTTTTTGGTCTAAATTAAATAATGACGACATATTGATAATTAAACAGTTATTTAAAAACCCGAGATTAAGGAATCAAAATGGTTGTTTTATGCTATTTCCCTTAGCAACAATTAATATTGATGATTCAGAATATTTTTCGCTTGAGGAATACGTTAAGTTTAAGGACTCACATTTAAAAAAGCTAAACAACGAAGAAATTGATGATAAACCTAAATATGTTTTTTTAGCAAAAAAATTGATTGATAAAAATTACAAAAAAGCAATACTTCTTGAATTAGAAAAAAAACATGGTATTTGTAAAGACTCTTTATTTCCATTGTTAAATAATGATTTTGAAATGGAAGAACAATTTAGGGAAATGTACATAAGTATGTTAAACTATTTCCCAAAATAAGCCATAATTAAAATTATTAATTCAACCAAAATCGTGTCCAATTTATTAACAATATTAGTTCTAAGAGATATTCTTAGAGCATGCTCTTATCCGCAATATATTGGTCGATGTATTTTTTCAACGCAGTTTTCTGAGTAGAAGAGCTGAGTAAGTCGTACAGAGGAATCGGAGTATTTGTTTGAAATCCTATGAATTGAAAGGTTTTTGTTTGTACTGTCGCATTTGTCCAGTCGCTGAAATCTAATCGTATATTCGCAGGATTATTATCGGTGGTATCCAGGACACCACAAAACTTCTTGCTGCTTCCGTACGAATTGTAAATCATTCGTTCGTTCCTGAATCCTGAATAGTCGGTATTTAAATCAAAATAAAAAGTTCCGGTAAAACAGTTTGTATATTCGTACATTCTCCTGTAAAGTCCGTTTTTCTGGAAAAAATCAACGTTGAGCAGCGGCATGTTGGTTTTCGCTTTATAGATCACCTCCAGTCTTTTCCCTGAATTTACCTGTGTCAGCACATGTGTTCCATATTTTGCCACCAATTGCTGGCTATTCAGGGTTTTTACATCATTTTTAAAAGCAGTGGTCAATGCATTCCTGTAAATTGTAGTGTCGGCAGTCATGGCATATCGGGTGCTTACCAGTGTCGAACAATAATAGGTGAAGGCATCATTTTTGTCCAGTGAATCGGTTGCAATGGCTAATTTCAATAACGAGATGGATTGATGGTATATGTCCGATTCCGTTGATTTGGAAAGGTTTGCTAAAAACTCACTCTCATTTTTACCCGTCACCAGCGTGAAGTCGTTCAATGCCGGCGTCGTAACCTGAACTTTCAGCCCCGGTGAAGCCAAATCCAGTATTTTTGATCTTCCGGAGGTAGAATCTGAAAAGCCGGTGATATCAAAACCATAGCCAAGTAACCCCGTCACCTTATCCCCCGAATTACCCAAATAGACTGGATACGGTAAATCTTTTTCTGAACTGAGTTCATTGTTCTTATAATCGGGTGTTGTCGGTTGATTGCTTCCATTTTCGCATGAAAAAAGAAAAATTACAAACAGCGCGTAAAGGTATTTCTTCATAAATTAGACTTCATTTCGTTACAAAGATAGAATTTATGGTTTAACCAAATATATTTTGTTTGTTAAATCTATAATTATACATCGGCTAAATTTAAACATGCCTGAACGTGAGGCTTTTTACTTTCTCCTTAAATTACACCTTCCTTTCTTCAAATATCTTTTCCGTGTTAAAAAGTCAAAATCACGCTTAAAATCCTTCTTCTATCCATTCTTAGAGCGTTAAACCATTCCGAAATTACCAATCGGATCCCTCTCAGTACTTATTCTTTCATTCTATAGACACTCCTATGTTATTTCTTAATAACTCTTTAGTTTAAATAGGGTATAAATAGAGTATAAATAGGGTTCAAATAAGGTATAATTACATATAAAATTTCAATTCAATGAATGTTCAATGTAACATTCATGCATATACCATGCAACTATTTAAATACATTGTATATGCATTGTATATGCATGGTATATACATGGTATATGCATTGTATATATATTTAAACCCTATCTGAACCTTATTTATACTCTATTTAAATCCTATTTAAACTAAAGCGCTGTTAAGGATGTACTACAGAGGAAAGCCGGAAGGATGAAATCTGAACCATAATGAGCTAAAATTTAAGGATGAACTTTTCATTCTCCCCGATAACTTCCAGAATCAAATGCCTTGCTGTTAAAATAAAGTTATAAAACAAGAAATATCCATAATATAAATTGATATTTAATAATATGTAGTTTTAACACATTAATTTCGTGTCCGATTAACTTAAAATATTAACGCTGATGCATCGAAAAGTAATCCCTTGCACTATCCTGTTTTTACTGGTGGCTTTGTCACCACTTTTCTCAGAGAATAAAGCCGAAATCGCCTGTACGATCAAAGGGATGGCCATTGATTCCACTTCTACCGAAACAATCCCGTATGTCACTGTATCAGTCTCAACGGCAGCCACTCCGGATGTATACCTGAAGCGGATCGCCGGGAATGCTGCCGGTGTGTTCGAAATGCCGGTCAGCAAGTCGGGCAATTATTTAGTGACGATTGAGTCGGTGGGGATGCAGAAAAAGCTGTTGAACGTGACCGTGGCCACCGGGCAGAAGAAGGTGGAACTGGGTAAGATAGCCCTGTCGACCTCCGGCACCCAGTTGAAGGGAGTCACGGTGAGTGCTGCGAAGCCGTTGGTCAAGGTAGACCTGGATAAGATAACGTATGATATAAAATCGGATCCTGAATCGCAATCGTCCAACACCCTGGATATGCTGCGCAAGGTGCCGATGGTGACCGTGGATGGGGATGATAAGATACAGTTGAAGGGATCGTCCAATTTCAAGATTTACATGAATGGCAAACCTTCGGGGATGACCACCAATAATCCGTCACAGGTGTTGAAGAGCATACCCGCCTCGAGCATCAAGAGCATTGAAGTGATTACCGAGCCGGGTGCCAAATATGATGCGGAAGGTATTGGCGGTATTATCAACATAGTGACCGACCATTCATTAAGCGGACTCACCGGTACCGTCAGGGGCGGGGCTGATAACCTGGGAGGATACAATGGTGGACTTTATTTATCCACGAAAATAGGAAAGTTTGGATTGACCACGAACCTGAATTATAATAACCATCATCAACCCGGGCAGGTATATTTGAGTGAAAAAGAGAATTATAATTCAACCTCGACCAAATACATCACGCAATACGCAAATTCCGATGCGAGGTACAAGTTTTACTACGGGAACCTGGAAGCCAGTTATGAATTCGATTCACTGAACCTGGTCAGCTTCACTATGGGCGGGTATCAGGGGGGTAGTTCCAGCACAGACGACGCAGGTACCTATTCGATGGCTGCTTCGCGGGACACACTTTCGGCATTCAAACAACTGACCAAAAGCCAGGACGGTTGGGGAGGCATTGATTTGACCCTGGATTATCAGCGTTCCTTTAAAAAGCCCGATCAGCTGTTCACCCTGTCGTACAAAATGAGCCATACTCCCCAGAACACCGATAACACGACTGACTTAACCGGCGTGTTGAATTATACCGGTTACAACGAACATATCAAGTTTGATGCCAAGGGGGACGAACATACTTTTCAGGCGGATTATACCGAACCGTTCAATAAAAGACATGTCCTGGAAATTGGCGCCAAATATATACTACGGCTGAACACCAGTGTTAATTCGTATATGGTGCAAAATGGGGCTTCGCAGCTGTGGGAACCCTCACCCACCCAGCCGGTAAACAACCTTGACCAGACCCAGAATATCCTGGGTGCATATGGCAGTTATGCGTTGAAGTTGAAGAAATTCAGTTTCAGGGCCGGAGTTCGTTATGAACAGACGTGGTCGAATGTGAATGTCACCGATACCAGCTTTAATGTGAAGTTTAAGAACCTGGTTCCAGCTATAAGCGTGAATTATAAGTTTAACGACGCATCCAACATCCGGTTTAGTTACAACCAGCGCATCAGCCGACCCAGCATTTGGTACCTGAATCCATTTCTAGACAATTCAAACCCATTCTCCCTTACTCAGGGGAATCCTGATCTGAAACCTGAAATTGATAATTCATTCGCGTTAAATTACAGCTACGTTACCCCTAAATTGAATATCAACACCAATGCGTTCACCTCTTTCACCAATAATTCCATTGAAACAGTCCGCAGAGCACTGAATGATACGGTGATCTACAATACATATAAAAATATCGGATTAAATCAGACTGCCGGCTTTTCCCTGTATGGCAACTGGACGCCTGCACCGTGGGTACGTATCAACCTGAATGGAAATGCTGCCTACACTTCATTGACCACCAATGATGGAAGCGGGTTGAAAAACACTGGGACCAATTATTCAGTTTCGGGGGGCGGGCAGTTTACGTTACCCCACGAATTAAAGCTAAACCTGAATGGTGGTTATTATTCGCCCCGGATACAGTTACAAGGCCAGAACTCAGCCTTCTATTATTATGGCGTGTCCGCCTCACGCGACCTGCTGAACAAGAAGCTGAATATATCCCTGTATTTGCGTAACCCGTTTAAGGAAACATCCACGCGGCATGATTTTTCGCAAACTACCGACTACCGGGTGAATAATACCAATACCTACATTGCACGGGCTGTCGGGTTCTCCCTGACGTATCGGTTCGGCGAAATGAAGAATCAGATAAAAAAGGTGGAACGCACCATTACGAATGACGATGTGAAAGGCGGAGGAGGACAAGGTGGAGGTGGACAATAAGTAATATTATCTAGATGGTTTTA
>CAIYOZ010000434.1 GCA_903927945.1 uncultured Bacteroidales bacterium
AATATATCAGATTGAAAATGGGAACACTGAAATTCAGGTTAAACTTGAAAATGAAACAGTCTGGCTTTCATTAAATCAAATTACAGAATTGTTTGAACGTGACAAATCGGTAATATCAAGGCATATAAGAAACATTTACAAAGAGGGAGAATTGATTTATGAGGCAACTGTTGCAAAAAATGCAACAGTTCAACTTGAAAATGGTCGGGAAGTTGAACGTAAAATTGACTATTACAATCTTGATGTTATTATCTCTGTGGGTTACCGCATTAAATCGAAACGTGGAACTCAGTTTAGGATTTGGGCAAACAAGATATTAAAGGACTATTTAATCAAAGGGTATTCAATTAATCAACAGCGATTGGCTCAAGAAGCCGAAAAATTGAAAGAGTTACAACAGTCGGTCAAAATTTTGGGTAACATAATTAGTCAACAGCAACTTACAAATGACGAGAGTTTGGGATTGCTTAAAATTATATCCGATTATGCATACGCGTTGGATATCCTTGATCGATATGATTATCAAAGTCTTGAAATTACGGAGACATCGGGAAAAGAAAAGTATCAATTGACTTATGAAGAGGCGATGAGACAAGTCAATTGGACTAAAAAAATGTATGGTAACAGTGATTTATTTGGAAATCCGAAAGATGAATCGTTCAAAAGTTCAATTGCTACCATTTATCAAACCCATAATGGCATTGATTTATATCCTAGTATTGAAGAAAAAGCAGCTAATTTACTGTATTTTATAACCAAAAATCATTCATTTACAGATGGCAATAAACGAATTGCAGCATTTCTATTTCTGTACTTTATGGAACGAAACGGGATATTGTATGATCGTCAAGGTAATAAACGAATTGCAGATAATACATTAGTTGCATTAACACTAATGATTGCAGTCAGCAAAACAGAAGAAAAGGACATTATGGTAAAAGTAATTGTAAATCTAATAAATAGAAAAAACTAAATTGAAAAACATAAGGATAACATGTGTAATGCCGACTATGTAATGAAGAGCCCCAAGCCCCTGAAGGGGATGTTAAGAGGGGTAGAATGAGATTTATCGGTTAAAATGGATTAGAAGATTGAGGTAATTCACATTTAGTTTGGATAGGAAAATTAAATGTCAATGCAGAAGAGAAAAGTGTCAAGTTAATTGTTGTATCCTAAGAACCTTAAGCCTACAAGCGATGAAGGCACTTCTACACTCTTTAATTGTCGGTTTGTTTTTAAGTTTTAACGTTTCAGGACAACGTATTGCAACTCCTTATGAAGTAAGTACCTGGCAAGGATTCAAGCCGGGGGCCGTGAGCTATACCTTCGACGACAACAGCGCGAAACAACTGACGGTAGCTATTCCGCTGTTTGATACCCACGGATTTAAAGTGACACTGTTCACCGTGACCAACTGGAGTCCCAACTGGGCAGCACTAAAAGCATCAGCAGTGAACGGTCATGAGATAGGCAGCCATACGGTAACGCACCCGGCCCTGGATAGTATCAGCGATGCCGATCAAATCAAGGAATACGGGGAATCAAAATATGCCATTGAAACGAAGATCACCGGACAAAAATGCGTGACCATTGCCTATCCTTATTGTGCCTGTGGCAACAGCAAGTTGGTCTCGGAGTATTATATCGCTGCCCGGAGTTGCGATGGATTTATGGAATCCTCCTCCCCGCGTGACTTTATGTGCATTGGTGCTGTAGGCTGTGGCTCGGAAGGAGTAGCAAAGACTGCTGCGGAACTAAATGCGAAAGCTGAACAGGCGGTAACCACCAAAGGCTGGTGTGTTTTTATGATCCATAGTATTGATAACGATACGACAGGTTTTTCGTCCCTCCGCTCAAATGAACTTGGAGACCATCTCAATTATATAGCTGCCCATGCCGAAAAGTTTTGGGTCAATACCTTCGGGAATGTAGTGCGGTACATCAAAGAGCGGGATGCAGTGGTACTCACCGAGCTATCGGCAACATCCAATCGAATTGCCCTACAACTCACCGATACCCTGGATAACAGTATATTCAATTATCCCATATCTATTCAACGCCGATTACCTGACCACTGGAAGAAAGCCAACGTCACACAGGGCACCACAAAACTGAGAACACAAATCATACGCAAGACTCCGATAGACTATATCCGGTTTGATGCTATCCCAAACAAGGGAACAATAATCATCAAAAAGGATAAATAGAGAAGAGCGGATTTAAGATTAGAGAAACCTGATCAACTCATTTGTTTATTCAATCTAATTGATAATCCTTTAAACTTATTACGTTTCAAATTGTTTTGCACAGTGGATGCTCAATGTCGTTTAATCAACGTTGAGGATCACTAAATCCCTATGAATAATAACATTTAAAAGAAACTCAACATGGAAAAAGTAGTTGCTGAATTTAATGTTGTTGGATTTACTTCAGAACAATACCAACAGGTATTAAATGACCTGGACGCTGCCGGGAAAGAGATTTCGGCGGGTCGCATCAATCATGTGGCAGCAGAAAGGCCGGATGGCTTGTTAATTATCGATGTCTGGGAATCGGAAGAAGCTTTGAATAAATTTTCTGAAACCCTGATACCCGTTATGAAAAAAAACGGAGTAACACCCGCTCAACCCAACTTATATCCTCTGCATAATATCATTGCGTAAGCGATTTTTAATTCAAGCGGACGGGAGTTGCTGAATGATAGTTCGTTCGCTTGATTTACCAGATATGGGTTAAACCTAAAATCACAGGAAATGTCACGAACTTTAAAACATCAAATACAATGCAAAAACATGTAGATCAGTTATTAACAGATATAAGGCAAGCTAAAGAAAAAGCCCCTGAGAAACCGGTATTTTCAGACAATTACAAGGAGTATGAAGCTCAAATGCTGGCCTTGGAGGATGCCCCTGAAACCACTTATGAAAAACTAACAGGGCTATCCTACGAACAGTTTCCACCTTCGAACACATTGAATGAAGTCCAACTGACAGATTTAATTAATTCTATCACTGAAACCTTAAAGGCCTATGACATCTGGATTGAGTTGCCCGAGGGAGTTCCCCTGGCAAAGAGATACAACCTGATACGGGAATTATTTACTGAAAAAATAAATTATATGCCGGGGTTTTCGAATCATATTGACTTTTGCAGCGGCACATGCGAAGGGTGCAAGATTGAAAACTATTGTCCGTCAAATCTGGAGAACAGCGAGGCATCCTAAAGAAGGAGTAAGAGGTAAGAGGTAAGGAGTAAGGAATGAGGAATGAGGAATGAGAGATGAGAGATGAGTTGTGTCTAGTCCTGAAATAGGTTTACAAAAAAGTAAACAAAATTCAGGATTATGAAAACAAAAAGAAAACAGATTTCCGGACAACTTTAAAATACAAAGTTCCATATAGAAGTATGCACAATGTTTTGTGTGAACTTACTATATGGAACTTTGAATATTTAAAAATCATTCACTACCAGATCTTCACGCGTTGGTTCTCGGGACGCCACATGGCATCACCCTGTTTAATACCAAAGGTTGCATAGAATTCGGGCATATTGGATAATGGACCGAGAACCCTCCACTTAGCAGGAGCATGTTCGTTGCTTTTAATCTGGTTAGCCATGGCTTCGGGGCGCATGTTGAGCATCCAGGCCAGTGCATATCCCAGGAAATAACGTTGGGAAGGATTCAACCCGGCTATCAGCTCCTTGTCCTTGTATTGTTTGGTCTTTTTGAAGGCTTCGTAACCCATGATCACGCCACCCAAGTCGGCAATGTTTTCCCCCTGAGTCAACGAACCATTGATGTGCAAAGAATCAACCGCCACATAATCGTTGAACTGGTTGACAATCATTTTAGTCTTCGCATTAAATTTCTCAAGGTCTTCTTTTGTCCACCAGTTGCTCAGGTTACCCGATTCGTTATATTTGCAGCCCTGGTCATCGAAGCCATGAGTGATTTCGTGTCCGAATGTAGCTCCTATAATGGAGTACAACAGGGCATCGTCAGCCATTTTACCTTCGTAGCCCGGAACAATAATGTTACATCCGGGAATAACAATCTCATTGTTCGAAGGATTGTAGTAAGCATTGTAAGTCTGTGGTTGCATATCCCATTCCATGCGGTCGACCGGTTTGCCAAGTTTGTGGATCATATAGTTGAATCCCCATTTATTGGCATTCATGACGTTCTTCACATAAGAGGAACGATCTATTTGCATAGCGCTCAGATCTTTCCACTTATCGGGATAACCCACTTTCATGATCACTGCCTGTAGTTTCTTCAATGCTTTTTCTTTGGTGGTGGCACTCATCCAGTCGAGTGCCTTGATACGTTCTGCAAATACCGCCTTGATGGCCTTTCCTATCTCCACCAGCTTTTCCTTTGTTCCTTTCGGCAGGTATTCTTTGACATATACCTGTCCGATTAATTCGCCAAGCGAACCGTCAGTTTCCTCCACTACCCTTTTCCACCTGGGTTTAGGTACTTTCACTCCACGCAGGGTAGAGGTATAGAAATTAAAGTCTTCCTGATAGGTTTTATCGTCCATATTGGCAGCAACACCATTGATGAGATGGTATTTCAGGTAATTCTTCCAATCGTCAATGGTATATTTTTTCAGGTAACCGTTCAATGCAGTCAGGAACTCAGGTTGTCCTACCACTACACTATCCACTTTTGTGAGCCCGGCTTCATTCATAAATAACTTCCAGTCGAGATCAGGTGTCAGGGAAGCCAATTTGGCGAATGACATCTTGTGGTAGTTGGTCAATGGATCGCGGGTATCTTCACGCTTGCGGGATGTGAAGGCTATATCAGTTTCCATGGCCATTAACTTTCCGGCGGCAAGTTTAGCGCCAGCGGGTGTATAACCCATGATTTTGTACATATTCTCCAGGTGCACCACAAACTTTTGTCGAATAACCTTAGCCTTGGCATCGGTATCGAAATAAAAAGTACGGTCGGGAAGGCTCAATCCACCCTGGCTGATATATACCTGGTATTTGCTGCTGATCCTGTCGTCCTGGGCAATATACAGGTTGAACAATGGTGCCGAGGAGACCGTATGAATATAGGCTGCTTCCCGGACAATGCCGTTCAGGTCCATAATCTTATCGATGGCTGCAAAGTCACCTTTCAGGTCACTGATCCCTTTTTGGTTTAATTGTGTGCTGTCCATTCCGGTAAAGAACATATCCCCGATTTTCTGTTTCGCACTTCCCTTTTCTTCTTGTATGCCGGCAGAGGTTTCGCATATCTTGCGCACCTGGGCATTAATAGTATCCTGGATCAACTGGAAGATGCCATTGCTCTGTTCACTGGCAGGAATCGGATTCTGTTTAAACCAGCGGCCATTGGCATATTGGAAAAAATCGTTCCCGGGTTTTGCGGTGGTATCGATATGTGCCGAAAGAGCATCATACTGATCCGTTGAACGGCTGGTCTTATTACAGGAAGTAGTAGATGCAGCTACTATGACGCACCAGAGGAGGACATTGAAAAGGGATTTCTTCATGGGATTTTTGTGTATATAAAGTTATAAATATCCATTAAAGCTACAAAAATAGTGAAAAAAGTTTAGAGTTCGTAATATAGAGTTTATAGTTTGCTGTTGAATCACAATAAACAATATAGGATGTTCGGGGGAATTCAGCAATGAGTTGCTTCATTGTTGTAAGTATCCAACGGCTATTTTACGTGATTCTTTGATTTTCGTCGGGGAAAAACGCAGGTTCACAGATTAGATCTTTAAATGATGGTGAATTTGAGCTACGTTTGTAATTTATTCATCACACGGATTGAGGGGAAAAGGTATGTAGAAAAAGAATAATTTTTCTTTTAAGGTATTATTTCCATTCAGTCGTCTACCTAAACATATGGACGAAATATCAACACCAAAGCAAAATCAACCTATTCTCTATGCCGTCCATAATTATGGGAAGCGTTTGAAGAGTTTTATCCGCAGCCGGGTCAGTAATGATGAAGATGCAGAAGATATCCTGCAGGATGTCTGGTTTCAACTAAGCAGCATTATCGATACCGAGCCTATTGAGCAACTGAGCGCCTGGCTATACAGGGTCAGCCGGAATAAGATCATAGACAGGAGCCGGAAACATTCGACCTTGTCACTGGAAGATTTCGGGTACGAAGATGAGGATGGTGAAATGGTATTTCCCGAAGCCATGCTAAGCGATAACATGAATCCGGAAAAAGAATTGGAGAATGCGAGTTTCAGGGAAGCGTTTTTTAAAGCGTTGAATGAATTGCCCGAGAAACAACGCCAGGTATTTGTCTGGAACGAAATGGAAGACCAGACATTACAACAGATTGCCGATATGACCGGCGAAAGCATAAAAACCATCATTTCCCGAAAACGATATGCAGTGGCTCAATTGCGAAAACAACTTCAACCGATTTACAACGAATTATAAACTTCAAAAAAATAAAAAATGAGAAACTTAATGGATTCAGAACATGAAAGGGGGCATAATTTCAGGTCTAAAAGGGCTATATTCATCCCCATTGCATTTGTAGCCGGAGTATTTATCTTCACCACGGCGGTGATGTTTCTATGGAATGCCATACTTCCCGGCGTGATCGGGGTACATGCCATTACGTACTGGCAAGCACTGGGAATACTGGCCTTATCGAAGATACTCTTTGGTGGATTTCACATGGGACATGGCCATCACCGGTCACACATTCGTCAGACACAGGAAATGAGGGAAAAGTGGATGAACCTGAGTGTGGAAGAAAAGGAAAAGATGAAAAAAGAATGGTGGAATCGCTTCGGGCATCAGGAAAAACCGGAATAGTTCAGTACTTACTATTAGAAGTCATCGACTATGTATGATACCTATGTGTCATTCATTAAATCAAAAAACTTAAAAACAAAAGGAATTATATAGTGAAAGTAAATAGCATTGAAGTAAAGAACTTCACCAAGAATTTTGGGACTTTTACCGCTGTTGACGACATTTCGTTCACAGTAGAACAAGGAACCATCTTTGCCTTCCTGGGGCCAAACGGGGCCGGTAAAAGCACCACCATCAATACCCTGTGCACCATACAGGAAAAAACGCATGGCCAGTTAACCATCAACGGAAATGATGTTACCCATCAAAAGGATATAGTCCGACAGGATATTGGTATTGTATTTCAGGAATCGACACTCGATGGGAAACTGACCGTGGAAGAGAATTTAAAGCTGCACTGTGACTTTTACAAGGTACCAAAAGCAGAAGTAAAAGAACGAATTGATTTTGTGCTCGACCTGGTGGATATTAAGAACCGTCGCAGGTCAACTGTAGATAGTCTTTCGGGAGGCATGAAACGACGGGCGGAGATAGCCCGCGGGCTGGTGCATTTTCCTAAAGTGCTGTTTCTGGATGAACCCACCACCGGACTTGATCCACAGACCAGGGCTAATGTGTGGGATTATATCCACAAGCTTCAGAAACAAAAGAATATTACCATTTTCCTGACCACCCATTATATGGATGAAGCGGAGATATGCGACCAGGTGGCCATTATCGATGGTGGAAAGATTGTGGCACACGACACTCCCGATAATTTGAAAAAACAATATACTTCCACCACCATGAAGCTAAAAATGCCCGAAACAGCAGGGATAATTGAGTATTTGACAGAACGGTCCATTAAGCATAGCCTTGACAGCAACCTGGTCAGCATTTATGCCACCAGTACCGGGGATGTATTGGCTATTACCGAAGCATTTAAAGAAACCATAGAAGATATAGAAATCAACAAAGGCACGCTGAACGATGTGTTCATTGCCATCACAGGAAAGGAAATACGAGAATGATACGACCAATTACAGCCATACTATCCAGAAATTTATTAAAGTTGCGTAGAGACAAAATGAAATTGTTCATGAACCTCTTTATGTCAGGGTTATTCCTTTTTATCTTTTCTTTTGTGATGAAATCCTCAGGCCGGGGATTGGATCACCCGATGAATTACCTGATTTCGGGTATTATCATCATGACGGTATTTCAGTCGTCATTGAGTAATTCGATGAATATCCTGGAAGATATTTCCAGCGGGTTTATGAAAGAAATAATGGTGGCTCCCATCAACCGGTGGCAAATAGCCATAGGGCATGTCCTATCCGCCATGGTGGTATCGGTCATACAAGGGCTGATCATTGTGGTCATTGGATTGTTTATGGGACTGAGCATTGATTTTTTACACGCTACCGCCATGGTCGCGCTCATGTTTCTGGTGGGATTAACATTCAGCGCACTGGGTTTATATTTAGCCACCCTGACCAAGGAATCCAGTAATTTCCAGTTACTGATTACCATCGTATCGTTTCCCCTGACGTTTTTATCGGGAGCCTACATACCCACGATGTCTTTGCCGGGAGTTCTCCAACCATTTATATACCTGAATCCATTGACTTACACCACCGCAGCCTTTAGGTTTATCACCCTGCACATGGAAAACCTGCCTGTTGCCGATCTGGTCAAGGCAGGTGTGGCTTTTAATATCCATGGATTTATCATCACACCCATTATGAGTCTACTATTCATCGCCATCATGTGTTTCTGCTTCTTTGTACTGTGTGTCAACAGGTTCAATTCAGCTGATTTCTCGAGGGTCAAGATTTTCAAACATTCGCATTAAGTTGATTGGTTAATTAGTTAATTGGTTGATTGGTTGATGATGAGGTATATTTATATTGATCTTATATAAGTTTGAAGTCATAAGCTACTTTAAATTCTATTAAAAAAACTCCTGCTATCGTAATGATAACAAGAGTTTTATAGGTTTGAAAAAAACTAACTATCTTAGTTTTTAGGAATGGCTTCTTTTAAAACCATTGCACGGCCATCGAATTCAGCGCCATTTAGTTCATCGATTACTTTTGCAGCAGCCGCGTCATCAGGGATAACTACAAATGCAAATCCTTTGGATTTACCGGTATCACGATCTTTAATAATTTTGCAAGATTCCACTTGACCATATTCTTCAATAACTTGTTGAAGATCACTTTCTCGAACTTTGTAACTCAAGTTCCCTACATAAATGTTCATAAAATAAAGTGTTTAGATTAATAATAAGATTAAAGATAAGTATATTCACTGAGTTGCCTCTAATAAAATACAAGATTTAAACAAACGGACGAAAAAATATACTTTCTTTTTTAAAGCAAGCTGAGAAGAATCCCAAATGCGAAATCAGGAAAGTCTGTTTCATTGAAACACGGAAGTAATAAAAAAGTTTTTGGAAAGATTTTAATTAAGATAATTAGGCATTCGGGATCTCCAGCTCAAAGATAATTCAGTCAACAATCAATCCTGCAACTTAAACCATTGATACATAAACCTACTCAATTATTTAACATCAAATCAACTCAATAAGATCAATATAAATTAAGTTCAGTCCTGTTTTAAAGATTCACATTTTGGTTTCTCTTAGTAAGGGTTCCCATTGGGTTTTGTATAGACTTGCAGAAGAATGGGATTATAGAAAAAGTGAAAAATAA
>CAIYOZ010000435.1 GCA_903927945.1 uncultured Bacteroidales bacterium
AGAATTAGGATGCTAAATCAAGCTAGGTTTTCTCTGTTTTTTCATATTAAACTATGTGTTGCTATGTGTTCTTGCTATGTGGTTCTATGCGATTCGAATTAGAACATTATATTGTTCCAAGTACTTAAATAGAGATCATACCACACAAGTTTCAAAGAAAAACAAAGGCAACCGTGGTTTTCAAAATTACAGACTGCTTTAAACCGGCACTTTTAGTTTCTTGTTGATAGGTGTAAGGTTTAAACACACGAAACACAAAACAGCCTTAAGCCCTTTCGGAAAGCTTTCATTGAGTATGACATCTGTTCAAAATAGTGGTGGATAGAATTCAGGCTGCCGGTGGTGCCCTGAGCTGGAAAAGATGGGAAGAATTGGAAACAAAGCAAGCAATCGTTCGGGATGCAAGTTCTGCTATATAAACAATATTAACTTGCGGAATGACTGCCTGCTTTTGAGGGATAAACGAACAAAATTCGAAATTACATATTGCACAATCATGATGATCCATATTGACAATCACCATGTTATCCGCATGAACAAGGGCCGATTGCAACCGGTCATGATGCACCAGCAGGATATGAGCCGGCTTGATAAGCAACGACCCTACCAGCACCATTGATAAAAATAGTGCTGCGATTACCCGTAGCGGTTCTCTGTATGTTTTATTCCTGAATGTCATTGGTTGGCAAAAGTAAGCATAATTAAATTTTTAATTCCTCTTGAATAGTCTTTATTATTCCTTTTCAACAACCATTCTATTAATTTGTTTATTCTCACAACATAAATATACAGATAATACCCCTTAGGCGCTACCTGAAGGAGTGTTTCTGCTACTACTCGTGCAATTGTCCAATCAATGCCGGTTTACATGGCAAAACAACTTGTATTTCAAACCCTTTTAAGTTCTCATGCTCCACCCGGTTTTTATTTCAGCATCAATAGGTTCCCATTTCCGCAAATAAGATCTCTGTCTCATTTAAGTTGTAAGCTGTTGATCTATCTCCCTATTCCTTGCTCAGTCTGTAATTCATCATACCTACTCTGTATTTCCAAATGCAGTTGATCAACACTTGATAAACACTTGATAAACAATACATAATCATATAACCTTTCTCAATTTATCCTATAACCCTTATTTAATATAACCTAATATGATAAGGGTTATCTATGGGTTATCTAAGGAATTAGTGTTGATCAAGTGTTGACCAACAGTTGACCAACTGTTGGTCAACTATTCTCGTATACCAGAAGTTCTATAGTGCATTAGCGGGCATGTACAATTAAAAGGAACGGGAAATGGAGAGAAGAATGGACTCTGAATGCTGAATTGTTTCATAGAAGCTATAATAAGATTCAGTGGTTCTAAAAGACGACAGAATGCGAAAAATACTCAATTATTTACTATTTTTCCCCACTATTATGAAAGAAAGTAAAAATTCAATAGATGTATTGTATAATTCATTCATAATAAAACAGATACTTCAAGTTTAAGCAGATAAAAGATTGTTGAAATGGTGTTCATAAGTTGTTTAAATGTCGGTAAATCTGTTGAACAAATTGTTGATAAATTTATTGTGGGGAAATGTGGGGAATCTGAAATTAATTTTATACTTTTACCGTGGATTAAATGAACCCGAATTTTTATGTCAACATTTATAGGTAAATACGAAGCAAAAGCCGATGTAAAGGGAAGAATATTCATCCCTTCGGCGTATCGCAAGCTATTGCCGGATGGTGAAAAGGAACGGGTTGTGATGCGAAAAGACGCTGAGAACGACTGTTTGATTGTTTTCCCCGAGAATGTGTGGAACGAAAAGGTGGAAGACTTCAAAGCCAAGCTGGACGAGTGGAATCCTGTAGACCAGCTTTTACTAATGCAGTTCGTCTCGGATGCCGAGTGGCTGGATATCGATTCGCAGGGAAGGATACTGATTTCGAAAAAAAACCTGCACGCCATCGGGATTGACAACTCGGACGTGCTGTTTGTGGGGATGATCGACAGGTTTGCCATGTGGAGCAAATCGAAATATGAACAGGCACGCATGTCACCCGCTGATTTTGCGGCCATGCTGAAAGAAAGAATGCTGAAAAAATAGAAACCAACTAATATCATACACATAGTATCACATAGTCACATAGTTCCACATAGTTTATTAAATAATTGATATAGAATACATAGTTTTAAATCTTTCCTGTTTTTTACATTATTTCCAGAAGTCGTGGACTATGTGTGGTTATGTATTTGAAATTCAAGAGAAGAGTATTCCTTTCAGAAAGAATAAAAACTATTTGGTACTATGTGACTCTGTGTTATTTAGATTGAAATAATTATTGCTTATCTTTATCCGAACATAATAAGAAACAAATGACTGAACCTGTATACCATACTCCTGCCCTACTGAATGAAACTATCGAAGGTTTGAACATCAAGCCCGATGGGATCTATGTAGACGTGACTTTCGGGGGTGGCGGTCATTCCTTGGAGATTTTAAAGCAACTGGGACCGAAAGGCAAGCTGCTGGGTTTTGATCAGGATGAAGATGCGATAAAGAATAAAATAAACGATCCAAGGTTTATATTTGTACGGAGTAATTTCAGGTACCTGAAAAACTTCTTGCGGTATCATAACGTGGGAAAAGTGGATGGGATACTGGCTGATTTAGGCGTATCGTCCCACCATTTCGATGAAGCAGAACGGGGCTTTTCATTTCGTTTCGACGGAGTGCTGGATATGCGGATGAATACCAAATCCCCCTTCTCGGCGGCGGTATTGCTGAACACCTATACGGAAGAACAGCTGGCGGATGTGTTTTATTTGTATGGCGAAATGCGTAATTCGCGTGCCATCGCTAAATCCATTGTGGAAGCAAGGGCAAAGACGCCTTTTAAAATGATTTTCCCATTCATAGAGATATTGAAGCCACACATTGGCCGGATCAATGAGAAAAAGGATATGGCCCGGGTTTTCCAGGCATTGCGCATTGAAGTGAACAAGGAAATGGACGTGTTGAAATCGCTGTTGGACCAAAGCCTGGAGGTGTTGAATCCAGATGGGAGGCTGGTGGTGCTGACCTATCATTCGTTGGAAGACCGGTTGGTAAAGAATTTTATCCGCAGTGGGAACTTTGAGGGAAAGATAGAAAAAGACTTTTACGGCAATATCCTGTCGCCGTTGAAAGCCATCAACAACAAGGTAATCGTAGCCGGGGAAGCAGAAGTAGAACGCAACCCACGTTCAAGGAGTGCAAAATTGAGGATTGCCACATTAATTTCCAGCAAATGAAAATGTTTAAAAAGATAACAGAAGCCATCCGTGGCAACGAAGATTTTTCGGACATAACCTCCAACAGTCTGCGCGACATACTGAACGGCAACATCCTGACCACCCGTTTTTTTCAGAAACAATATGTGTTGTTGATTATGATCGCTGCCTTGACATTCCTATACGTGGATAACCGCTATTATTGCGAGACGCAGCTGGCAAAAGAGATTGATTTGAAAAAGAAAATACAGGACGCAAAATATGAGTCGCTCACCATATCGGCGGAGCTGATGAATATCAGCAGGCAATCGAACGTGTTGATGAAAGTGAATGAGAGTGGATCGAACCTGGTGGAATCGACCACACCGCCCATTGTCATCGAAGATAGTATACAGAAGAAATAAATGTCTGACAAACGCAAAAATATTGTCCTCCGGTTCGGCATAGTATATTCTATTATATGCCTGGCTTTTGGTTTGGTATTGTACCGGATTATAGTCATTCAGTTTGTGGAACACGACAAATGGATGGCCCTGGGTGCACAGACCATTAAAACAAACATTGTAGTCAAACCATTCAGAGGTAACATTTATGCCTGCGATGGACGCCTGATGGCAAGTTCAATACCCACCTATTATGTTTACATGGATTTACGGGTACCTGCCTTACACGAAAAGGGCGGCAAGTTGTTTACCGATAACATAGATTCGGTGGGTATTTACTTATCCAGTTTTTTTCATGACAGATCGGCTTACGAATACAAAAGCCTATTGACTAGGGCATATCAAACCGGAGAAGGAGAATTTCAGCTGTCCCCGAACAGGATAACCTATTCCGACCTGAAGAAATTAAAGACCATTCCCCTGTTTAGATTGGGCCGCAATAAAAGCGGACTCATCACCAAAGTGTTCTTCCGCCGTGAAAGGCCTTTCGGAACATTGGCTACGCGTACCATCGGCGATATTTATCCCGATGAGACAAAAGGCGGGAAGAACGGCATTGAGTTGAGTTTTAATGCCAATTTGATAGGTACTCCGGGAGTTTCGGTACGTCAGAAAGTAGCGAACACGTATATGGAAAATGTGCAGGTAGAACCGGTTGACGGGATGGACATCACCACCACCATTGATGTCGACCTGCAGGATATTGCCGAGAAAGCGCTGGTGGATGGGGTGAAACAATTTGATGCCGCGGTAGGGTATGCCATTCTCATGGAGGTTCATTCCGGAGAAGTGAAGGCTATCGTCAACATGCAACGGAACAAAGATGGATCATACACCGAGAACCGCAACGGAGCAGTGTCCGACATGGTGGAACCCGGATCCACCTTTAAGGTAGCCTCGTTGATGGCAGCCATTGATGATGGGCGGGTGAAAATAACAGATACCATCAATACGTACAACGGGCTCTTTAAATTTGGCACCAGAACCATGACCGACCACAATGCCAATCATGGCGGATACCATAAAATCACTGTGGCACAGGCTATTTATGGCTCGTCGAACATTGGCATATCGCGTGCCATCGTGAAAGCCTACGGACGTAATCCGTCGGAGTTTGTCAACAAGCTCTACTCCATGAAGCTGAATGAGCGGATGAACCTTGAAATACCGGGTGCAGCCGCCCCGATCATCAAGCACCCGAACGACAAGACGCACGAATGGTCGAACACCACCTTACCTTGGATGTCAGTAGGCTATGAAACACAAATACCCCCTATCTATACCCTTGCATTTTACAATTCCATTGCCAACAACGGGGTATTGATACGGCCTTTCTTCGTCAAATCGATCAGTAAAAATGGCCAGATCATCAAAGAGTTTAAGACGGAAGTAATCAACCCCGCCATCTGCAAGCCATCGACCCTGAGAGATATACGTTTTACGTTGGTCGGGGTAGTGGAGGACAAGTTGGGAACGGCACAAAATGTGAAATCCAAGTATGTGCATATAGCCGGGAAATCAGGCACTGCCCAGATATCCAAGGGAAAAGAAGGTTACACGAACGGAGGTACGAAACACCAGGTGGCATTTTGCGGTTACTTTCCGGTAGAAAACCCATTATATACCTGCATTGTGGTGATGCGTGAACCGGGAAAAGGGTATCCATCCGGAGGTACCATGTCGGGTTCGGTGGTGAAGAATATCGCTGAGCGGGTTATGGCTCTCAATTCAAACAGGCGACCGTCGCATGTTACCTCTGATTCAACATCACAGATGAATATGATCCCGGTTACTAAAGTAGGATACTATAAAGCCATACGCACGGTGATGGCTCAATTGAAATTGCCATTGGCAGCCAATGCGACCGATTGGGTAAAACCGGTGGCAGATGAGAAACAAACCAATGCACAACCTATTGCAGTAGGTAAAAACGTGGTGCCCGATTTGAGTGGCATGGGTGCTAAAGATGCGGTATTTATACTCGAAAATATGGGGTTGAACGTACAGGTACAGGGTCGTGGCAAAGTAATTTCACAGAACCTGAGGCCGGGGACCTTTGCACGCAAAGGAACCAGGGCAATGATCAATCTTCAATAAATAATAGATATACATGGAACAATATAATGTATTAATTCAACACACATAGCACCACATAGAAAGAACACATAGCTGCACATAGTCTGATTTCAAAAAATTAAATACAGTTATGGTCAATGTTATTCTATGTCTTCGATAATATAATTCTGAAGGATTAATACTATGTGGAAAATTGTTTTTTTTACATTGTACCCACGAATTGATAATGTGACATTAAATTGATCCTATTACTTAAAATTGAGTCAAATGATATTAACTGAGATATTACAACATGCTGTTTCGCTGAAAACAATCGGTCAAACGGATGTCAACATCGAAAACATACAATTCGATTCCCGGAAGGTCACCTCAAGGAGCGTATTTGTGGCTACGAAGGGCACTGCCTCAGACGGACACCAATATATAGCCCTGGCAATTGAGAGTGGTGCGGTAGCTGTGGTTTGTGAGGAGATGCCCGATGAAATAAATCCGGACATTACCTATATTAAAGTTGAAAACAGCTCAGATGCACTCGGAAAAATGGCGTCGGCCTGGTATGGCTTTCCATCATCTAAAATGACTTTGATTGGCGTGACAGGCACTAACGGAAAAACCACTATTGTCACCTTGCTATACAACCTGTTCCGCGAATTAGGATTCAAGGCAGGCTTGCTTTCCACGGTGATCAACTATGTAGACGACCTGGCGGTTGAAGCCACACACACTACGCCTGATGCGTTGGAATTAAATGCATTACTGGCACAAATGGCAGAGGCCGGTTGCACGTATGCCTTTATGGAGGTCAGTTCGCATTCAGTAGAACAACGCCGGATAGCCGGATTGGAATTTGATGGTGGAGTATTTACTAACCTGACACGCGATCACATAGATTATCACCTGACCTTTGAGAATTACCTGAAGGCAAAAAAACAATTCTTTGATGATTTATCCGAAGATGCTTTTGCACTCACCAATCTGGATGATAAGAACGGACTTGTGATGCTTCAGAATTCAAAGGCAAAAAAATATACCTATTCGCTGCGTACCCTGGCTGATTTCAAGACACGCATCTTAGAACACGGTTTTGAAGGAATGTTGCTGGATATGAATAATAGAGAGGTAAATGTTTCGTTTATTGGTAAATTCAACGCCAGCAACCTCTCGGCAGTGTTTGGCACAGCAGTATTGCTGGGACAGGATGAACTGGAAGTATTGCGAATTATCAGCTCTCTTCATTCTGTATCGGGACGCTTTGAGACCTTTCATGCGCCGACAGGCTATACTGCCATTGTGGATTATGCCCATACGCCGGATGCATTAACCAATGTGATCAGCAGCATAAACCAGATATTGCAGGGGAATGGAAGATTGATTACGGTAGTGGGTTGCGGGGGAAACCGCGATAAGGGAAAACGTCCCATGATGGCTCGTGAAGCAGTGAATGGGAGTTGGAAAGCCATCTTAACTTCGGACAACCCGAGAAATGAAGAACCTCAGGATATATTAAACGACATGCTGGCCGGACTGGACATGGTTGAGAAAGCCAAAAGCCTGACCATTGTGGATCGCCGCGAAGCCATAAGAACTGCATGCGCTTTGGCACAGGCAGGGGATGTGGTGCTGGTGGCCGGGAAGGGACATGAGGATTACCAGATCGTACAAGGGGTAAAACATCATTTTGATGACAGGGAGGAAGTGAAGAAATGCTTTTAGTGATTAACGATAAGTGATTAGTGAAAAACCGCCCCAAGCCCCTAACCTGGACAAGCCAGAATAAGAATAGCACGCGGATAAACGCTGATGTAGCGGATTAAAAACGGATAAGAAAAATACTTCGTATTTTTGATTTCAATTAAAGAGTTAGAACCGAAATTACTCGATATTGTGCCAGAAAATACATTAATTTGAGGGATTAGATACTAACGGGGGAATTGTTTGATTAGATTCTTTATCCCATTTCTGGGGTGTTATGCTACTGACTACAACTAAGACTAATCCTTGTCTTAGCTGCTCCTTTATCACATCGTATTTTAGAGGGGGTTCAGTGAGGGTTCAGTGAGGGTTCAGTGAGGGTTCAATGAGGTCAGCCTCTCTTATCCCCTATTCAACCCCCTTTGAACCCCCTTGAAACGCCCATGAAACATAGGAAGAGAGGATACAAGACTAAGGTCCGGCTGTGGATGCGAATAAAGGAAGAGGTTATACATACCAGCCGCTGCAGGCAAGATACTTGTCGAGGCTGTAAATACTGAAAAACAAAAGACCTTCAGGAGGTTAAAGGCCTCATGAACCGTTAAATACAGAGCCTAACTAGGTTAATAATCAATAATTATTTTGACGATCGGGATGCCTGGAGCTATCAGGAGCTATCAGGAGCTGCAAAGGCGCAGAAATTATGTCTAATAGTATATTAATTGGTGTTTAAGTTAGTAAAAATGTATTTATCTTTACAAAGTTTTTAAGCGAAAGGATAAGACTTAGATCACACCGTTTTATCCGATCAGAATTCTGACATCACACTTTTCTATAAACTTTTCCGGAATCTATTTACTTATTTAAAAACACAATCACTATGAGTGTCGCACAAAATCCCCTGACGGGTGCCATGAAAAATTCGATGGCTAACTTTACAACGTACACCTTGCATGGAATGAACATCATTCGTTCGAAACCATTTAATGTCAAGGATGCAAAATCTGAAAAACAACTTATCATGCGGGCACGTATGACCTTGTTTGCAGGATTGTATCACAAACTCAGCCGTATTATCATTCTGGGCTTCCCGGAACGCGAGGAGAAAAAATCACCTCAGAACATGTTTGTTTCTTCCAATTTCAACACGGCTTTCCTGATGGTGGATGCTGCACCGGCCATCAGTTATCCCCTGATGCTGGTTGCCAAAGGCTCGTTGCCAACCGTGACCATACCCGGATTTCTGTTGGATGCCACCGGAATAACGCTGAACTATGATGCCCGTGCACTGCTTCCCGAGGTGACTGCCACCGATGAAATCATTGCCTGTGCCCTGTTGGAAACCGGCGTACTGTTGATGTCCAAGCAATTTATCGGGTATGAACCCACCGGATCTATCCTGCTGAAATGTCCAACCCTGCAGGACGACCGCGTCGTGTGTTGCTATGTATTTGTACGTAGCGAGGATGGGGTAAAGGCATCTGATTCGGTGTATGTGGAAGTAAATGCATGAGAGGTAAAGGATCTGTATTTGACAAGCATTGGAGAATTGAAAACATTCTGAAATAATGTCAATTATAATTTAATGATAATTCAACCAAATGAGTTACATTTGCAACGTTAACATTCGAAGGCATGAGATTTTGTAAAGGCTGTTCATCTCATGTGAGAGGGAGATAAATAGAAGAGCATAACTTCTTTATTTAATGCTTTTTGTATCGTTAAATTGGATTGAATATTCGGTTTGACTGGGAATTGGATAAATTGTAACATAACAATTAATATTATGGAATTACAAATCATTCAAAACAAAATATACGAAATACGAGGACAAAGAGTCATGCTTGATTCCGATCTTTCTGAAATGTATAATGTTGAAACAAGAACTTTAAACCAAGCTGTTAAACGAAACATCCAGAGATTCCCTTCCGACTTTATGTTTCAACTGACCAACAAAGAATTAGAAAACTTGATATCACAATCTGTGACATCAAGTTGGGGTGGAAACCGCAAGTTACCTTATGCATTTACAGAACACGGAGTTACCATGTTATCAAGCGTATTACGTAGTGAAACAGCTATTGAAATTAATATACAAATTGTACGTGCGTTTGTTGCACTTCGCCAATTTGCACTTGGATATGCCGAGTTAAATCAAAAGATAGAAAAATTCATGCTTGAAACAAATGTGCAATTCAGCGATATTTATCAGGCACTGACAGAAATGGCAAGCCAACAAGAACAAGCTAAAAAGCCCATAAACCCAGTTGGATATTTGGCTTACAATAAACAATAGTTTTATTACCATCATGTGAATATGACTTCGGATTTCAATGAAGGCAGCGGATTAATTGGAAAATGGATTATAAACAAAAACACGCTGGAGTATGTGGGTATATGGAAAAAAAATAAACAACCCGTATTTCAATTACCCTGAATTCGGGGTAATTGAAATACGGGAGTTATTCACCAAGGATTATCGCAATAAGAAAGGCTGATACAATTGAAATCAAATGGCCATTTTACATTAAATGAGCATAAATTTACTTCTAATCAAGTGAAATTTAAAAAATTAAAAACATAAAATAAAATCTATGACTAATAAAATAAAACAATTTAGCAGATGAAGATAATATTTTGTTTATTGTTAATTACCTCGATGACAGGAATAAATGCACAAGTCATAAAAAAGGATGAAAAGTTCTCAAAAGGAATTACCCAAGTAGTCGGGGATTTAAATAAAGATAGTATAAATGACAAAGTAGTTGTTATTCAAGACACTGTAGATGAAAAAAGACCCTACAAACTACAAGTTTATTTTGGTCAATCAACTGGCGATTTCAAACTATTCATTTCAACTGATAAAGCCATTTACCCTCAATTACCTGATGGAAAAGGTGGTATAGATTACGGAAATGACCCTCCAGAAATTACTATAAAAAAAGGGATTTTGATAATCAGCATTCAGCAACTTAGAGGACATTATGAACATAAATATAGATTTCAAAATGGAAATTTTGAGTTGATTGGTTTCTCGAGTGTCGGTTCTGACGGTCAAGGAACAATTTCTTCAATTGATTTTAATTTGTCATCAGGAATAAAAATTGAAAAAGAAGAAAGTGCTGCAACTGATAAAGTAATCAGCTTCAACAAAAAGAAGATTTTAATCAGACCTTTACCTCGGTTAGGTGAATTCGAACCGTTGGAAAATGACGAATACTAAGAAAGTAATAAATGCGCATAAAGGTTGTTTGCAGCGCCAACCTGGAACATAGAACTACAAAAGCATAAAAAAACAATTTAGCTTTTAGTTCATTTGCTGTCAACAGTAACAACGAAATATAATGCAGAAATGGTGAGAGTACAATATGGGAATCAGGAGATTTCCGTTTAGATCGACGGTCACAAATCAACATTACACTATGACGAACAGTTTAAAAAATAAAACATTCAATTTTTATTGTGATGAAAGCTGTCACCTCGAAAATGATCATTATCCATTTATGCTCATTTCCTATGTGAGTTCTTCTTATAATCAGGTAAAACTTCACAGTCAGAATATCAGAGCATTAAAACTCAAACATTTCTTTAAAGGCGAGATGAAATGGAGTGCTCTATCTAAATCACAATATCCTTTTTACAAAGAACTTATCGAGTATTTTTTTGCTACTGATTTACAATTTAGAGCTATTGTCATAAATAAATCTCAACTTAAACATGAAGTATTTAATCAAAGTCATGACGATTTCTATGATAAAATGTATTTCCAATTATTAAATAAAAAAATATACCCTGAAAATAATTACAATATCTACCTGGATATAAAAGATACTCATAGCTATGAAAAAGCGGCAAGTCTGAAAACCTTTTTAAATCACAACTTTGTTTCTGTCAGGACTCTTCAAATTATTCGATCTTACGAAAGCGAATTAATGCAACTCACTGATGTTATAATGGGTGCTATTGCTTATCATTTACGAAATGATAAAAAAGTAATAGCCAAGAATAAAATTATTGACAAAATCCAGGCTCATTGTACACTTCCTATAACACAAAGTACGCCACGTTTTTCAGAAAAATTCAATCTGTTTTACATTGAACTAAAATGACCTTCTATGGATTTTAATATATTGAAAGTATATCCTGACTTATTGGACTTAGCAAGTCTGACTGTTTACCAGCGAAATATCTCATTAAAAGATATTTTTCGTAGAGATATTGAGGAAAATCCAAACTTTAATTTTCGAACTAAATGTATCAGACCCATAAAAAAAGAAGGGAAAGTTTCTATGGAAATTCTGCTACACCACTTGACCACTAAAGAAGACAAAGACGAAAAAGGCAAAAAAACAGGCTCGCGTAGCTTTGAGATGGCAAGATCACGAAGATTGCATTGGATAAAATATCATATCGAAGAGCAGAAAGCTAAAAACAGGGATGTGTTTAGCTATCTGGACCGTGTAAATGGAAAATCAATAATAAGAACGTACTTATACGATTTGGAGAAAGAATATGTTATCATACTTGAACCACAAAGAAGCGGGTTGGATTATTATTTACTTACGGCGTACCATTTAAACGAACCAGGTGGGAAAAATCAAATTGAGAACAAGCGTAAGAAAAAGCTACCAGCAATCTATTAAAAAACGCAAGACTCGGTAACAATCTTGTGTTATCGAGTCTCGAAACTCCTTTCTCCTAGTATGGTAGAATGAGCGTTCAAAGATAATTCTTTTAATTCAATTGACAATTACTATGCCATATTATTTTTTAATGACTTTAGAATCAAGTTTCTTTATGAATAATAACGCATTAAAAAGCTTTTTGTTTTAAGCTTGAAACGATACAATTTTTCGACCGTGTGGTGGAATTTAAACAAGTAACTTTCAGACCATAAAATGGTTTTACATGGAGTTGAAAAAACTGTGAAAAACAATTGAGGAAAAAAACTTTTAAATCCTGAATATCAACAATTCAACCAAAGACAGATATCAATTGAGACAATGACAAAATACGAAACAACAAATTTCAAATAATAAAATTCAATATGAAAAAAGCAATCAGATATGCAGCATTATTGTGTGCATTTTTAGCAGTGACTTCTATGACATTCGCTCAATCGGGCAAAGGTAATATTGCCTCAATTCCATCGGTAATACTTAATAATGGAGTCAGCATGCCGGCACTTGGTTTCGGGACACTGGACCTGAATGACTCGGTGGGGATCAATAGTGTGGCACAAGCCGTATTGCTTGGATACCGCCTGTTTGATACGGCAACTATCTATGGAAACGAGGAGGCAGTGGGTAAAGGGATTCAGAAGAGCGGGATGGACAGAAAAAAGCTCTTTATCAGTACCAAACTGTGGGTCAGCGATATGGGCTATGAAAACACCAAAAAAGCCTTTGAACGGTCGTGTAAGAAATTGGGAGTGGATTATCTGGATATGTATCTGATTCACCGCCCGCATGGAGATGTGCAGGGATCGTGGAAGGCGATGGAGGAACTTTACAAGGCAGGTAAGATCAGAGCCATCGGGGTGAGCAACTTCGATTCGGCGCAACTAGCGAACCTGGTGGCAAAAGCGGAGATTAAACCTGCCATTAACCAGATTGAGATAAATCCTTTCTTTCAGGAACCTGAATTGGTAAGAGCTATCCAGCAATCAGGGGTACAGGTAGAAGGCTGGTCACCCTTTGCACAAGGCAGAAATGGCCTCTTTACCAATAAAGTATTGGTGGAAATCGGCAATAAATACCATAAAACGGCTGCCCAGGTAACGCTACGATGGCTCATCCAACAAGGCATTGTAGTGATTCCCAGAACATCCAACCCGGCTTATATGAAAGAGAATCTGGACGTATTTGACTTTCAACTGACGAAAGCCGATATGCAACAAATAACGACACTGGATAAGAAAACCAGCCAATTCCCGGAATGGAACTAAAGAAAAGTTACCACTCTTGAGATTGGGAGATAAAGCAAAGAGAATTCAATATGGAATATGAGATTTCCTTTAAGCATCGACTGAGGAAAGAGCCTAAGCTGAACTCCGAGGAGCAGTGCAAGTTACAGAGAACTGGGGAAAAAAAATTAATTACTGACAAATCATTAAAAATTAGTTTAAAATGATGATAAAATGATTACAGCTAATGATATAACAAATGAACAACTTTTATTGCTAAAAAAGTATATTATTCGGAATGCTTATTTTCTAGTATGTGATAATAAAATAAGTTTTGAAGATTATTATTTAAACGACAATTCAAAAAAATGGG
>CAIYOZ010000436.1 GCA_903927945.1 uncultured Bacteroidales bacterium
AACATGTAATAATAAAATATACCATTATAGTTAATATCATAAACCAAAAGGATTTATCTATTCTCGAAAAATTTAATCTTAGAGACCCTAATTGTGAAATTTGTTTATTAATTATTTAAAAATTATGATTATGAAAAAAAATTATTGGTTGTTATTGTGTGGAATGTTTTTAATTGCATTGACAATTGATGCATCCAATCTTCAAAAAAGTATAAAAAGTGAAAAGAGCGAAAGAAATCATTATTCCAGAATCAATGCGTTTGATGTAAGTAAGGCGGATTCGATTATAAATGTGGCTACTTTGTTTGTAGAAGAAGATTATACTATCCCTTCATGGACGGCATTTAAAAGAGCTTTGGTGGGAGCAACTTCATTAAAAGATTCAATTACTATAAATTCATTACAACAAGCAATGGATAGCCTTAAATCCAAGGATGTGCCCTATTCGATCAACATGACCATACGGAAAGACCCTAAAACAAGCCTTGGTTTTGCCTGGTTTACTAACGAAGGGGTTACAGGTGGAAAAGTCGAAATAGTACAAGGATTGGTATCTGATACCACTGCATTTGCTACGCCGGATTTCTCTTTTAATGCGAAATGTGACTCTGTGCTAAATTTGAACTACTGCGATTCATTGAGCTCCCTGGCAGCTTCAGCCGGAATACCTGATAATACAAAGAAAAGTTACATGACTAACAAGGCGTTGGCCACAGGTCTAAATCCCAATACTACTTACTCATATCGCGTTGGCAAACCCGGTAGATGGAGTGACCTTGGGACTTTTACAACTGCTAAAGATTCGAAGGAACCATTCTCTTTTATTTATTCCACAGACAATGAAGGTGGAAGTGATGCCGAGCTCGATTCCTCCCAAAAAGCAGCACATACTGCTCAACGAATGTATCCGGATGCCAGTTTCTGGTTGAATTGCGGGACTTTGGTTTCATCATCGGGTGCTCACAATTCAGAATGGGAGTTTGAACAGTTTTTTCAGACTCAACAGGATATTTTCCTGAAAAAACCCTGGGCGCCTGTGATAGGAAACCATGATGTTTCGATTAATAGGAATTTTACTCAACATTTCAACACCGACAGTGTGGGTTTTGATTATGCCATGTCAACAACACCTGGCAGTGTTTATTCATTTGTGTATGGAGATGCTTTGTTTCTGGGTATGAGTTTCGAGAATTATGCTTCGTCGGGATATCTCGATTCTATATCAACCTGGATGAGACAACAAGTTGCTGCTAATCCTTCTACCAAATGGAGAATTGCATTTTTCCACAAAACGATTTACACCGGTGCAGCCCATCAGGCAGATGTAGATGGACAAATTATTCGGGACTCTATTGCACCAGTATTAGATGAACTGAAAATCGACATGGTTCTTCAAGGTCATGACCGTGTATACGAAGTAATAGGTCCTGTCTATAACAAACAACTTCTCTCAAGTGCTGTTTCAAATGTAATCACTGTTGATTTTGATCAATGGACCAATGTGACCGGTAAATCAGGTGGAATTTACAATGTAGAAAAAGGGACGCTTTATTTTCTAAACGGCAAAATTGGTAATCGAGAATATACGCCTACAAGCCAATTGGATATGAAGGCAATTGAAGCTAGTTTGGGGTTGACAAACTATTTCGAAATGTTCACCGGGCGATTTGGTCAAACGCAGAACCCTTCATTTAGCTACATTACGGTAAGTACAGATACAATTAATATAAAAACCTTTGTTGTAAGCAGTTCGAACACCTCCCTTTATGATAATATCAAAGTGGTGAAATTTACAGATGTGGTGAGCGGTAATGTTTCTTCGTTATCTACTGGCTCAGAGAAGGTCTATATTTACCCCGTGCCAGTAAAAGATTATGCTACTGTTAACCTCGAAAATGCTGTTCAGGCAAAAGTGGATGTATATTCTTCAAATGGCAATTTGGTTAAAACGGTCATTATCGCCGGGACATCAAAGATAAATTTAAACAGTTTAGCAAAAGATACGTATGTGCTTAAAGTCATGACAGACACTGGAAATTATACGGTGAAGTTTGTTAAAGAATAAAACGTGTACCTTCTATGGTTAGGAATGAGGAATGAAACAACTGTATTCATGACTGTACTATTGCCAATATCCCAAAATAAAATCCGCTATAAACCATGTTTATAGCGGATTAATTTTTTTAAACGTGATCCGGAAGGGATTCGAACCCTTGACCTTCGCCTTAGAAGGGCGTTGCTCTATCCAGCTGAGCTACCAGACCAAATTACAATTCATATTTCATAATTCACATTAACAAATGATCTTTTGCCCAGGGTGAGTTATTAAATTCGAGCTGCAAAAGTAGTTCATTTTTTGGAAAGATACAACAGTTTACCTAAAAATGGGGAAATGCACTGATTATTTGGGAAAAAAAGCTAATTTTGCAAATTGAAAAATAAGATTAATTAAACATTACTCATAACGATGAAGGTATTAAAATTCGGCGGAACATCCGTAGGTTCTGTCAATGGCATTTTAAGTGTAAAAAAGATTGTTGAGGCACAGACAGAGCCTGTCATTGTGGTGGTATCGGCACTTTCAGGAATCACTGATCAACTTTACAAAATTGCTAAACTGGCCTGTGATGGTGATAATTCGTACCTTGATGAGTATGAACTTATGCTCTCCCGTCATGTGGAAGTGATTGAAGGTGTGATTAAAGCAGATACGAAAGAGGCTGTATTAAGCCAGGTAAACTTACTATTCAATGACTTATCCAATATCTTCCGGGGTGTTTACCTGATCAAAGATATTTCTACAAAAATAATCGACACGATAGTCAGTTACGGGGAATCTATTTCGTCCATCATTGTTTCTGCTGCGATTAAAGGAGCCGTTCATTTCGATTCCAAAATGTTTATCAAAACGGAAAATCAATTCGACAAGCATATCGTCGATTTTGATAAAACCAATGCCCTGATTCGTGCCTGTTTTGCAGACCTGTCCCGAATAAGCGTGTGTGGCGGATTTATTTCCACCGATGCAACCACAAACTTCATTACCAATTTAGGCCGTGGGGGATCTGATTATACGGCGGCCATACTGGCTGCTTCACTTCATGCTTCCATCCTTGAGATATGGAGTGACGTGGATGGATTTATGACTGCTGACCCACGAATTATCAATAATGCCTACGTCATTGAAAAACTAAGCTTTATTGAAGCCATGGAGCTCTGCAATTTCGGGGCAAAAGTAATTTACCCACCTACCATTTTTCCTGTATTTCATCAGAATATCCCTGTCAGAATAAAAAACACTTTCAACCCGGAAGCCGAAGGAACGTATATCTCCCGAGAGAAGACAGGAGAAGCAGGTAAAGCCATTAAAGGAATCTCGTCGATTAATGATACCTCCCTGATCACCGTGCAAGGACTTGGAATGGTGGGAGTTATTGGTGTGAATTATCGGATATTCAGGGTGTTGGCTAAAAATGGCATCAGCGTATTTATGGTTTCCCAGGCCTCGTCGGAAAATACAACCTCTATTGGTGTCCGCAATGCAGACAGTGCCTTGGCGGTGGATGTGTTACGGAAGGAATTTGCCTATGAAATAGGACAGGGGGAGATCAATGAGATATTCTCGGAAGATGATCTTGCCACTGTAGCCATTGTGGGTGATAATATGAAACGTACACCGGGAATTGCCGGTAAATTGTTTGGCACGTTGGGTCGTAATGGCATAAATGTGGTAGCATGTGCCCAGGGTGCTTCTGAAACGAACATATCCTTTGTTACAGACCGGAAGTCACTGCGTAAAGCTTTAAACGTGATCCATGATTCTTTTTTCCTGTCGGAATATCAGGTACTCAATATCTTTGTTGCCGGGATTGGGACAGTAGGAGGGAGCCTGTTGAATCAGATCAAGAAACAACAACAAAAGTTGATGTCACAAAATGGACTCAAACTGAATGTGGTGGGAATTACCTCGAGCAAGAAGATGTTGTTTTCCAGGGATGGTATAGATCTTGAAAATTATACTGAAGAGCTCAAGAATCATGGGATTGATGCCTCACCGGATCGTATCTGCAAGGAAATTTTGAATATGAATATATTCAATTCCGTATTTGTGGACTGTACAGCGAATTCCCAAATTGCCGATTTATACCATACACTCTTGCAAAGTAATATCTCAGTGGTTGCTGCCAACAAAATTGCGGCATCCTCATCGTATGATAATTATGTCAGTTTAAAAGACACAGCCCGCAAACGTGGTGTGAAATTCTTGTTTGAAACGAATGTGGGAGCTGGTTTGCCCATCATCAATACCATGAATAACCTGACAAACAGTGGTGACCATATTCAGAAAATGGAAGCAGTACTCTCAGGCACTCTTAATTTTATTTTTAATACCATCAGCGAAGATATCCCGTTAAGCAAAGCTATTCTAATGGCTAAAGAAGCCCGTTTCGCTGAACCTGACCCACGTATTGACCTGAGTGGAAAAGATGTGATCCGTAAACTGGTGATACTTGCCCGGGAAGCCGGATATAAAACAGAACAGGAAGATGTCATCAAGAACCTGTTTATACCGGATAAGTACTTTACAGGCAGCCTGGATGATTTCTGGAGAAGTGTACCCGAATTAGATGCTGATTTTGAACAGAGACGAAAGACACTGGCAGCTCAGGGTAAACGTTGGCGATTTGTGGCTACCATGGAAAACGGAGCATGTGAAGTGGGGCTTCATGAGGTGGATAGCTTGCATCCTTTCTATGACCTGCAAGGAAGTAATAACATCATACTTATCACCACCGAGCGTTACAATGAGTTCCCCATGATGATCAAAGGATATGGGGCAGGAGCAGGTGTCACTGCTGCCGGGGTTTTCTCTGATATAATGAGTATTGCCAATATACGATAAAAAGTAATGAGCCGATTTCAAACTACGTGCATTCTTGTTGCGTTGTGCATGTTGATTATTTCATGCGGTAGGCAATCGCCTCAACTCCCTTCGAATAAAGGTAATTCGATCGATAAAAATGCTGTATCTTTGCTCGCTATCAATGAAAATTTAGCCAAAAAAGAAGATGCGTATTTAAAAAAGATTGCTCTTCAAAAAGATAAGTCTTTCAAAAAAAGTGAAATAGGTTTTTGGTATAGCATAGACAAATTGCAAAATGGAGTGCAACTGAAAGATTCTGTGAATTGCAGATTTAAATACACCTTGTTTTCTTTAAATGGCAAACAGCTTAAAAATGAAGAAAAACAAATTGTAATTGGTAAAAAACAAGTTGTAGTAGGATTGGAGGAAGGGCTCAAATTAATGAAGAAGGGTGAAAATGCCACATTTATTATTCCATGGTATCTTGCATTTGGAATGAAAGGGGATGAACCCTTAATTCCACCCTATACTTCCTTAATTTACAAGGTAATTGTATTCAATTAATTTTTTGAAATTTAGGGGATTATTGATTTCATCCTTAAAATGTCAAGTACAACTCTTATAACTTTATTTATTTTCTTAACTTTTAATTCTCGTTATTTAATCGGATATTTGTATAATAATAAACTAATGATATGAAACGAATTTCTTATTTGTTTTTCCTGATCTTTATCACTTCAATACTAGCTTCATCGTGTAGTAGTACCAAGACATACGCTCAATTGTTGGATGATGAAAAATCGTTGATAGATGGATTTATCCAACGCAATAATATTCAAGTTGTATCGGGTACACCAGACAGTACTACTGTTTGGGAAAAAAACGGAAAATCTGTTTATTTATTGACAGCGAGTGGATTGTATTTCCACATGGTTGATCCGGGCGATACGGCAAACAAAACTGATATTGTGGTGCTTAAGAATACCATTGTCCCAAGATACTTGCAATATACCCTCGGAATCCCTTCCGACACCGTTAGCAATTTGTCAACCATTGATTTCCCATATCCAACGACTTTTGTTTATGGTGACCTAACAAATACGACCGCTTCATGCACAGGCTTTCAGGAAGCTGTTTCATATTTGAAGAGAAATTACACTAAATGTAAAATTATTGTTCCTTCTAAAATCGGTTTTAATGCTAATATGTTGACCGTAACTCCCATGGGATATGATCTTTCTATCCAATATCACAAATAAACCCCCGGGGTCACAATTTCTTTGAGTAATTACAAAACCTCAGAATAACAACTACTACAATGACACTCATTAAATCAATTTCCGGAATCCGCGGCACTATGGGCGGAATGGTTGGTGATGGACTAAATCCTCTGGACATTGTCCGGTTTACAGCTGCCTATGCCACTCAAATCAAGAAAAATAACAGTGGTTCCACCAAGATTGTGGTAGGCCGGGATGCCCGTATTTCGGGTGAAATGGTTAATCAACTTGTTATCGGTACATTACTGGGCATGGGCTTCGATGTTGTAAACATTGGCCTGGCCACAACCCCAACCACTGAACTGGCCGTTACCATGGAAAAAGCAGCCGGGGGTATTATACTCACCGCCAGCCACAATCCAAAACAATGGAATGCTTTAAAATTGCTCAATGAAAAAGGTGAGTTCCTGAATGCACTCGAAGGAGAAAATGTACTGAAAATTGCTGCGGAAGAAAGCTTTGTTTTTTCACAAGTAGACGAAATAGGGAAACTCTCTGAAGATTCCACCTATACTCAAAAACATATTGAGAGTGTGTTAGCACTCGAATTAGTGGATACAGAGGCCATTAAAGCCGCCGGTTTCAGAGTAGCCATTGATTGCGTCAACTCGGTAGGAGGTATCGTTATTCCGGCACTCCTCAGGGCGTTAGGTGTGACTCAGGTAGAGGAATTGTACTGTGAACCTGATGGACAGTTCCCTCATAATCCCGAACCACTTCCTGAACATCTGACAGAGATTTCTTCCCTTATGACACAGGTCAAAGCTGATGTGGGTTTTGTTGTAGACCCTGATGTGGATCGTTTAGCTATTATTTGCGAAGACGGTAGCATGTTTGGGGAAGAATATACCCTGGTTTCAATTGCTGACTATGTACTACAACATACTCCCGGTAACACGGTATCAAACCTCAGCTCTACCCGCGCATTGCGTGACGTGACCGCTAAGTATGGCTGTACCTATACCGCCGCAGCTGTGGGTGAAGTAAACGTCGTGGCAGCCATGAAAACTACCCATGCTATCATTGGTGGCGAAGGCAATGGCGGAGTTATTTATCCCGCCAGTCATTACGGACGGGATGCATTGGTCGGGATCGCACTGTTCCTGACCCAGCTTGCCAAATCAAAATTAAGTGTTTCCGCCTTACGGAAAACCTATCCGGAGTATTATATCTCCAAAAACAAGATACAACTAACCCCTGCAATCGACGTAGATAATGTTTTAAAGGTCATTAAAGACTCCTACAAGCAGTATGAAGTAAATGATATCGACGGGGTGAAAATTGATTTCCCTACGGGCTGGGTGCATTTGCGCAAATCGAATACCGAACCGATCATTCGGATCTATTCGGAATCACGTACACCTGAACAAGCAGAGGGTTTCGCCACTGCTATCATTGAAGAAATAAAACGAATTGCCAATATCTAGCTATAGAGTTGACTATAAAAAAAGGACAAATACCACATCGGTGTTTGTCCTTTTTTTATAGTTGTTTTCAAACGTCTTATTTCGGTGAAGCTTTTTGTTTGGCTTTAACCGGCATGCTTTTATGCATGATGGGTTGAGTCGACGGCTTGTTATTAGGCGGAGTGATGACAGTCACTTTAGGTGCTGAGGTTGGTGCCGGAGTATTCGTTGGTGTAGCCGGGGCTGCATTGGCATTGTCATTCAACGGGAAAATGCCCTGAGGGTTTTTAATCAGGTAGTGGGTCATTGTTTCGTTCGATTCAAAACCGATCCCGGTAATGATGCGGGTTGCCTGGGTTATTTTAATCAAGGTATCTGAATAAAACTTTTGATCCCGTTGGTTCCAGAATAGTTTCTCTGTTTCAAAGAGTTCCCCCTGCAGGTTCATAGCCCTGACTTTACCCTTCAATATCCAGAGTTGCTCGTTATCATTAAAGCGAGCGTATTGGCTTTGAATATTGGCATCAACCTTCATATTCAAATCAAATTTCTCAAAATAGATACCATCCGGGAATTCCTGATAGGGCTGCGCTGCTTTATCATACACATCCCAACGCGAAGCTGAAATCCGATAACGGGTGATACCCGAGTCCGAAATGATGGTAGTTATATCGGTTGCATGAAGTTTAGGTATTTTAGTCCTGTCAGCCACCGCCCCGATTTTATCGGGTTTATCTTTGCTGCACGAAACTATAAATATCAATAAGAAGAAACTACAAACGAGTGATTTGATTATTTTTAGAGCCATTATAAAATGTGTGACTTTAGCGGTCTCATTTCAACCATTTTATGTAAATAAATGCGCTCCCGATTAAAGTTTGCGTTTAAAGAACCAATGTTCATTGAACACTACGTTCAGATTGATTTTGAAATAATCTTCCTGCAGTGTTGATGCAGAACCAATTTTGCCATACTCTATGGAGGCATTCAACATGGAAATAGAGTTCGTGCTTTTATTGTATAACGGCAACCCGATACCAGCGGTCAGGCTATAGTTTTTCGGTTGGCTTATCCCTTGCAGCTTATAGTATGAATCACTCACATTAAATCCGGCACGATAACGAATTCTGTCAGCGTAATTTCTTCCCCTTGGGTTCGGTTGGTATTCAACTCCTACAGCTATTTTCGAGAGATTATTCAAGCTGTCGGTTTTTCCAAAATATTTTGAATCTTTCCATGCTTGCATGCTGTAATCAATGCCAATTGAAAGCTTCTTGTCGTAGGTATAATTAACTCCGAACCCGTACATAGTGGGCATCTCAAAATCATAGTTTGTGTAGTTTGCATGATTTGCATCGATGGTGTCATTCTGAACTCCTGTTGTTATTTGAGAAAAACCACCATTCAGTTTAACTTTTGGTTCGTATATTGCCCCCAGGGTGACATCATGCTTCTGAGAAAAAGTATTGAAGTATTGTAATCCTACACGATACCTGAAATTATTTGCCCGTATCATATTTGCTTCGGTGGTGGACGTAAAACCGGAACTGCTGCTAAAACTCAGATCCCGGTAATTGTTTATTTGTCCGTACAGATAGTATCCATTTATACCAATAGAGAAATGATTGAATACTTTGGCGGATATGCCCATGTAAACCTGGCTAAACCCACCTGTGCCCACAAACGAATTTGTATAGGGAACGGTATCCCTGTTTTGATTGTTCGTTTTTAAGTAGGTTGTATCGTTAGTCGAAAAATTATACCCTACAAAAGAATACGGTAGTAAACCGGCACTAAACCCCACTCCTTTAAATAATGGGAATTGCATGGTGATATATTCAAGGTTGGCATTGGTGGTATTTCTACTCCCTGTTGGGGTCGAAAAACGTGAAATAAGTGCCGAACTTCCGATGTCAAACATGAATGTCATGCTATCCACGGCACTGTAGGAAGCAGGATTCATAGTATTTATGCTGGTGTTTGAGCGTGAGCCGAACGAAACTCCTCCCATGGCGCGTTGTTCGCCATTGTTGTTGTCGCTGATATCCCCATATCCGAACCTGGTGTATGGTGAGTTTGTATTGTTTTGACTGTTAGTGAATTGAGCGAAAATAATTGACGCAAGTACGAGAAGTAAAAGCTTATTTTTGTACATTGTATTGGAGGATGCGGTTGAGCCCGATTAACACTAAGTTTCTTTCTGCAAAGATGGCATTTTTTAGCTTGGTATCAAAGTAAAAAGTGCTACCACCTGTTAAAAAAGTTGAAAGTTGTGGATATTTAATTTTTAAAGTATTTATATAACCATCTATCTCGAAAACAATTCCATAAAGTACTCCCGATAGAATAGCCGTTTCGGTGGAATTCCCAAATAACTGGCTTTCAATTTTAGGCTCCACCAATGGTAATTTATCTGTGAATTCATGGAGTGACCACAGCCTCAAATTTAATCCCGGGGCGATGTTACCACCCGAATAATTTTGAGTGGCATCAATGAAATCGTAGGTAATTGCAGTCCCGGCATCAATCACCAGTATATCATGGCCGGGTTTTAAATATGAAGCCCCCACCACAGCTGCCAGCCTGTCATTCCCCAACGTCTCGGGCGTCGAATAGTTATTCGTAATCGGAATAGACGTCGAATGGCTTAATTCAATCAGGATCTTTATTTTATCCTTCAGTTCCTTCAATAATTCAGTATTGTCGGAGATGACACTCGAAACAATGCAATTGCTGATCGAAAACATGGCAAGCAATTCCGACAGCTCACTTTTCCCAAAATGGTCGTAGACAAAAGTATCTACGAGTTTGTCTTTATTGAAAATCCCAATCTTTGTACTGGAATTTCCCTGATCGATGCATAAGTTCATAATTATATACGGTTTAAGTGATTACAATTACAACATATCGCCTTTTGATTTTTACAAAATCATTTTCTCTATCGGGATCACCAATATACCTTCAGCACCCAGGGCTTTTAGTTTTCCGATGATATCCCAGAATCTCTTTTCGTCGATCACCGCATGAAGTGAATTCCATCCCTCTTTGGCCAACGGCATAATGGTAGGGCTCTTCATTCCCGGAAGCACTTCGATGATCTTGTCGATATTCTCAGTAGGTACATTCATAAGTACATACTTTTTATCCTCTGCCAGCTTCACCGCATCAAACCTGAAAAGCAGTTCATCTAAGATCTCTTGTTTATCGGATGTCAACGTTGGATTTGAAATCAATAAAGCTTCCGACTTCATCAAAACCTCCACTTCTTTCAGATGATTGGTGATCAACGTACTTCCCGAACTCACAATATCGAAAATGCCGTCGGACAACCCAATGCTGGGTGCAATCTCCACAGAACCCGTGATCACGTGTATATCCGCTTTTACCTTTTTCTCTTTCAGGAAATCACTCAGGATCTCCGGATAGGAGGTAGCGATGACTTTTCCATCAAACCATGAAATGTCAGTGTATTCAATCTCTTTTGGTATCGCTAACGATAGCCGGCACTTACTAAAGCCCAGTCTTTTGGTCAGGATCACTTTTTTCTTTTTTTCGGCGTATTCATTTTCTCCTACAATGCCTACATCAGCAACCCCATCAGCCACCGACTGTGGTATATCATCATCGCGCAGGAATAAAACTTCTAACGGGAAATTCCGGGCCGGAAGTAATAACAACCGTTTCCCTGATTCCAGTTTGATCCCTGATTCAGTGAGCAACATCATCGTTTCTTCGTAGAGTCTTCCTTTGGCCTGTACTGCAATTCGTAACATAATTCTATGGGTTTAATATATTTGTCCGCAAAGGTACTAAAAATGCCCGAATACGGTTTTTTTGGAATAAAAAAGTCCGTTATCGAAATAACGGACTTAAATGCTTGCAAGAATTCTTTTTGCGTTAGCCTTTTACTTAACCTTAGTTGTGTCAACTTTAGTTGTGTCCATAGCAGCTTTTGTTGAATCAACGGCTACAACTGTAGAATCAGCTTTAGGTGCTGTTTCTGTTGCTTTAGGTTTACAAGATGCGAAAGCCATAGCTACCACAAAAAATAAAATTACTTTTTTCATTTCTTTTAAACTTTTAAAATTTAACATGTTTGTTTTGCAATTCAAAATCTGTGCAAAGTTACTTCTTTTTTTTATTCTGCATTAATAAATATCACTTTTTTTTAAAATATTTTTTGGTTTGATCGTTATTTAAGTGTTTTTTAGATTATTCGCCCCTCAAAACACCCTTTTTACCCGCTTCCCGGAGATTTCCAAAAAAAAAGTCCGTCAGAATACTTCTAACAGACTTTTGCTTCGTAACGAATTACGATCGCTTAATTACTTTTTTACAGCTTTTGTTGAATCAACAGCAGTAGCAGCAGAATCAGAAGCTACTGTATCAACAGCAACAACAGTAGAATCAGCTTTTGGAGCTTCTTCAGCTTTCTTAGGTGCACAAGATGCGAAAGCCAAAGCTAAAACGCAAAACAAAAATACTTTTTTCATTACTTTAAACCTTTAAAAATTTAACATGTTAATTTTGTTATTCAAAATCGCTGCAAAGATACACCTTTTATTTATTATAGATTGATATTGAAGCCCTTTTTTTAAAATAATATGCTTTTAACTCATAATATTATCTATTGTGCACTAAATCAATATATTATATATCTTAAATCAAGAGGTATACAAGTATCTTTTAATACTTTTCTTGGGTGTTTTCTCAAATTCATGGGGATATAACTGTATTTTGGACACGCTTTCGTACGATGCAAGCATCGAATTGAGCAATTTCCGGTTTTCTTCCATCAAATTCTCCAACTGATTCTGTTCAATATGCTCAATATCGATGGCTTCATAATCTGGGCAAACCAGTGCAATTAACTTATTATTGCTTTCTATCACCAGGCTCTCCATCACGAAAGGCATGTTGTTGAGTCTTGCCTCTATTTCCTCCGGATAAATGTTTTGTCCGTTTGAACTCAGAATCATCGTTTTATTCCGCCCCCGGATGAAAACATTCCCTTCCCCGTCAATGATTCCCAGGTCGCCTGTATGCAGCCAACCTTCCGTATCGATGATCTGGTCAGTCGCTTCCGGATTCTTATAATACCCTGACATGACGTTCTCGCCCCGCACACAGATCTCCCCGATACCCGTTTCAGCGTTGGGACTGTCGATCTTTGCCTCCAGTATATCCAGCAGTTTCCCTGACGACTTCGGCACAAAATCCCAGGAATGGGAATAACTGATCAGCGGTGCGCACTCCGTCATGCCGTAGCCTACGGTGAACGGGAATTTTATTTTATGGAAAAATTCTTCCACTTCCGCGTTCAGGGGCGCTCCCCCTACCACGATTTCTGAGAACTCACCGCCAAAGGCATCGATCAGCTTCTTACGGATTTGTGCTAAAACCGGTTGATCCAGGAATGGGATGCTCAGCACCCATCGCATGGAAGGTCTGGCAAGCAACGGTTGAATTTGCTTTTTATATATTTTCTCGATGATCAGGGGTACGCAGAAAATCACATTTGGCTTGATCCCGGCGAATGCCTGCAGCAATATCTTCGGGGAAGGGGTCTTTCCAATGAAATGAATGTGACAGCCTGCGCAGGTGGATGCCAGGAATTCGAATGCGCACCCGTAGGCATGGGCCAGTGGTAAAAAAGAAATAATCCTGAATCCGGGTGCAATCAACTTGGTGCGCAGCCCGAAGGTAATGTTTCCTGACAGTGCATTTCCCGATAGCATCACGCCCTTGCTGAAACCCGTGGTCCCCGAGGTGTAATTGATGGACACTATTTCAGGATTCGGCTTGTCGATATACCGCACGCTGTCCCGCACGAATCCATAGGGGTATTTTTCATTGAATAGCTTCCCGATTGCCTCATGCTTGATTTCACTAAGTTCTATTTTGAAGGGCTCCTCCTCTTCTTTCAGTATTTCCATTTCAACCGGATCGACTGTGGTTCCCCTGTTCAGCAGCGAAAGGCAATTGAAATTTGTCAATGAGAATACTGCCTTCACCGTGGTGAGTTTTTCTTCTTCCAGGTTCTCCCAGATCAGGTCCCCCACAAACAACAGTTTCGCCTCCGTCTGGTTGGTGATGTGATGCACGTCATTCGGATTGAAATCCTGCAGTATCGGGACAATGATGGCACCATAGGTTACCGTGGCAATATAGGTGATCGCCCAGTTGGCATTGTTGCGGCCTATCAATGCTATTTTATCGTTCGGTTTCACCCCGCACGTTTCAAAAAGCAGGTGCAACTCCGCGATCTTCCGGGCTATTTCGCCATAGGTGAGCGTGATGCCCTCGCCATAATTGGTGAATCCGGGCATCTCCCAGTATTTTCGAAATCCATCTTCGAATAATCGGATAAAGTTTTCCTGTATCATTTCAATTCGGTTGTTTTAGGAAAAAGGTTTTTTTTAGATTTGCAAAAATAATGAATAATCGGTTTATCAATTCAATTGTAACCAAATATTAAGATTAGTTTCTTATTCTCACCGATTTATAGCGGAATAAGAGATACAATGCTACGAAATCCTATCTCCGTAGTTAGTTCTTTACGTAGAGGGATGTTGTCTTAGGTTGATAGGGGGTTGCTAGGGGGTTGGTAGGGTGTTGGTAGGGTGTTGGTAGGGGTAAATCCCTCTGAACACCCTGGTAACACCCTAAATACTCCCGTTGAATACCCCTTGTTGTAAAAACAGATAGATAACAAACACCAGTACCTCTAAGGCTGAATAGAAAGAAATCGAACCCCAAACCGGGGTGGAGACAGGTAAATCCCAAATCATTTTATGTTTCAATTGGCAACATCTGAATTTCAAAATTGGATATCACAATTTGTGCTATCCAATTCCAATAATATGGGTTTAAGAAAAAAACCGTTTGTTTTTACTGAGCTTGGTGTTTCGATACTTAGTAGTGTGCTGAATTCAAAAACTGCCATTCAAATTAACAGGAGAATCATGCGTGCATTTGTGGCTATCCGCCAATCACTTATTAGCAAACCAGTTGGAAGTGTGGCCAAACTTCAAACCGAAATGAAAGAATTAAAAGCATATCAGGATGAAGTTTTCACCGACTAGTGTTATGTTAGTTCTGTTTTGACGTTTATTCCTTTTATGCGTCAAACCGGAGAAGAATCGGTTAGACGCAATACCGATCAACCGCTTTTTTGTTGCGGTTTGTCGGATATCAATGGCGACATTTTCAACTTAACATAATACCAGAACTGATTCAACAATCTTTAGCCGAATTGCAAGCTGACAAAAGATACCCGGATAAACCACGGAATAGAATCGGATTTATCTCTGAAGAATAATTAATGATCTCTCCTGCCTTCCCTTTCAAATGTATATATATCCAATTAGACACAAAAAGTGGAATGTTTTTGAGGTTGCAAATTGAAACCTCACATGCCGAACTATTACCGGCCAGGGATTCCCCTGCCTATGGGTTATTGTCTTTAGCAGACTTTTTTCCTGTATTTATTAAGTTGAAGGGAAACAATGAAAGCTCGCGCAAACTACCAAATGCCGATTGGATGGTATCGTTCGTTCAAAAAAAAGGAATGAACAGAACGAAAATGTATGTTTTTTACTAAAATTTTAGTATTTTTGCAGGAGGTTGAATATTAGATGATTGGATGAGATCAATCGGGATGCTGGGAAGATGCTGATTATTCATTCAACCCAGGAGAAGGAAAATCACCCGATTCATCAAGTGATGGCCAATACATTTTTCTTACGATCCATTTTTCAGATTTATTCTTTTTACGTGCACATAAATTAATAATGTTGTATTTTTAGGGTGTCTCTTTGTGAAATTAGTGCATTTTAAAACTTGGAGATTATACGTCAATTTAGGCTCAATAATGAAAATATCAGTTTTTTCCTTCGTGATGTCTGCAATGCTACTTTTAATTTTTGCTAGCTGTTCCAACAACGAGTTAAAGTCATACCCAGTGTACAAGATGCACAAGCTAAAGATATTTTACAACAATTTGTACACGAAAAGTCAGAGATATTTTAACCATTGTATATGACTTGGTATGCTGCTATTTGTTTGTACGAAGCGAGGATGGGGGTAAGGCTTCGGATTCGGTGTGGGTGGAAGTGAAGAGTTGAGGGACACGCGATTTCCATATCGCGTTCTTCGTTATTAAACTTTAATATTCGCGATATGGAAATCGCAAGTCCCAAAAAAAAATAACAACACTTAAAATCAAGAAAAAATGAAAAAGAAAATTTACGTCGTGATCCTTTGCCTGTTGGGTTTTGCCGGTTGTGATAAAACGAATGAACCGGTAGTTTCTACTGTCAGAAATGAGATAAAAGTAAAAGTTTACAATACTGCAACCTGGAATCGGGCAACGAATAAAATGGATTCCGTTGTAGGGGCGGCAGTCAGTTTAATATCCGATTCGCTTATATCGTATTCAAAAACAGATAATACGGGCGTGGCAACTTTTAGCGGAGTAACAGCAAAAAATTATACCATTTACGCTTCAAACGGAGATTTGAGTAATCTTTACGGTCCAGGCATTGCGAATTATACTACCATGGGATATTTAATCATTGGGGTTTATACTTCCCAGGCAGATATTAATTCTTCGGCATATAATTTTAATGCTGTTGTGGGAGGACCTAAAATAGAAGATGTAAATCACGACGGTCAAATTAATAGCAATGATCAGGTACCGGGAATCCAGTTGAAGTATGATTATAAATATAAGGATATAAATGGTGATGGAGTTATTGATGTAAAGGATTTGGTAAACGGCAATATCCTCAGAATGGATAATGTGGTACAACAAAGTGCTTTCATTGGAAAATAATTATGGGAAACATAAATTATCCGATCTGAATTAATAAGTAATTTTTATATTCCTGCCCGACCTGAAGGCATTATAAGCGGTATGCTGCTATGTGTTTGTACGGAGCGGTGATGGGGGTAGGGTTTCGAATTCGGTGTGGGTGGAAGTGAAGGGGTAAGTGCCTTTTAATTAAACAAGTAAAAAAGAGAAAATAAATTATATGAATACAAAGAAATCATTTTTATCGTATCTGTCTATATTCCTGATTATTATGTGCAAGTTGCTATAAATAATGTTTTACAATAAATACCTGAATATTATTTGTATACTCTAATAATAATCGCTTACTTTGTTTATGAATTAACAACTGATTGCCTGTTTGAAAATTAAATTGAAGGATCATGCAGCTATGGAGTAACTAGCATAAAATCTCAGTGACAGCTTATTTCTAATGTAAAGTTATAAAAAAAAGGAAGTAAATAGTTATGAACGAGAAGTATAAAATAGCGGAAGCCAACAACCAAAAACTACTGGCATTACGACCGCTACCACCAGAGACATTGCAATCGCTCAGAGATTATTATCGTATTGGACTGACTTTTTCAAGCAATGCGCTGGAGGGTAATAGTCTGACTGAATCGGAGACCAAAGTAGTGATAGAGGATGGGCTAACTATACAGGGCAAGCCACTAAGAGATGTTTACGAGGCAGTAGGCCATGCCAAAGCCTACGACTATATTTATGAGCTTGCCACGAACAAAACATTAAAAGAAGATGATATATTATTGCTTCACAATATGTTTTACAGCCAGATTGACCAGGAACAAGCAGGCACTTACCGTGCTGTCTCGGTATTTATAAGTGGAAGTCGATATTCAGTTACACCACCTCAAAAAATAGCCTCCGAGATGAAAAAATTCATGGCCTGGATCAATAAAAATGAATTGAAGATACAACCGGTTGAATTTGCCGCTCTAGTTCATAAGAAGTTTGTATTTATTCACCCTTTTATCGATGGTAATGGACGATTAGCCCGTTTATTGATGAACCTTGTTCTTTTAAGGAACGAATACAGCATAGCACTTATACCGGCCGTACTTCGGAATGAATATATAGCATCACTGGAACTGGCTCATACCGATGATACCCGTTTTCGTGAATTTATTGCCGATCGTATCATTGCCACCCAATTGGATTTACTGAGGTTACTAGATGAAAGTGGCGGTGTAAAACCAATAACTGGCGGTGTAAAATCAGGTTCTGCTCTTGAATCTGGCGGTGTAAATTCACTTGAAGAGCAAATCATGGAAATCGTGCTACAGCAACCTGGACTGAATACCCCGGCTCTTGCTGCCACACTCAGCAAAAGCCTACGTACTACCCAAAGATACCTGAAAAAACTAATTGAAGAGAGGAAAATTGAATTCAGGGGGGCACCTAAGAATGGCGGTTACTTTCATGTCTGAATCAACTAACTGTTTTTTAAGGAACAATACTATTTTTTCTTTTTTACATCTATTGTAACAATCAAGTGGTTAAGTGTTTTTGATAATACTATGCGGTTAGTTTAAAAATGAGACTACCAATAGCCATACAATACTATGCGGAGAAAAAAACGGCTATTCGCATTATATTTGCGGAGAATAATGTGTATCTTTGCCGCAGACTTTCAAAAAACTCAATTATGCAAAAGTATATCTACCAATCCGATAATTGGCCACATTTCACCTGGAATGAGCAAGAAATACAATTGCTATTGGGCAAAGTACGCCATTTACAAGGGAAGTTAGAGGGGCAAATGAGTGCTGTAGGATTCACCGCAAAAGAAGAAAC
>CAIYOZ010000437.1 GCA_903927945.1 uncultured Bacteroidales bacterium
AAGTTCAAATTAAAAGATGTAAATAGTTTAGCAGAAAATACAAATGAAAAATTAATTGCTAAAAATCTAATTGGAATTATTTTGCCATCAAGGTAAACTAACATACTCCAAAAAATTGTCTCAATTGCAAAGTGGTATGCTTCGTTTATGTAATAATAATACCATCCAAAAAGTGCCGAATTTTCATTTGTCTCATTTGTTACTTGAGAATAGATCCATTCGGTAAATTTAATATTTAATGTATTGGTTTGTATAAACTTCATGTACAATTCAACTGATTCCTTTCTTTTAGTGGATTCTTTTCCATCTGAAGTTTTGAATTTTTCACCATCATTATCAAATAACATGTCTCTATAAAAAAGCCATTCTTCTGATTTTTCTGGAATTAAACTTAAACCAAACGGTTGAATTACATCAATGTCTTCAAGATTAATACTACCTTTTTGTATTAGCTTTATAAAATAATCACCAACATCTTTTGTAATGTTCTTTTCAAATGCATTTGCTAATTTTATTCCATGTTCGGTTATATGAAAAAATTTATCAGCAGTTTCAATTAAATTTAAATTTATCAACGATCCTGCATAATATTGGCCTAATGCCCCGGAAGAATAATCCCAGTATAAATCAGAATTATTGTGTTTTAATTTATCTGAACCTTTTTGAATATTATATTCACCATTTAAAATAACATCATTGATGTGCTTTTTAGCATGATCACTTCCAACAATACTTTTCTCGGTGGAAAATTTATTGACCATCATGAATGCAATGATCAATTCTGCTCTACGAATAAATTTATATTGATGCTCTAACGTTTTTTTAGAATTTGTGGTGTTTAATTTATCATACTCTTTAAGCAACCAACAATTTATTCCATAATATCGTAATCTCTGAGTCAGATTTGTCATACCTGGTAATAGTCTACCGTAAACGGAAATAGAGCTATTTTGTATTCCAAGTGGATCTCTACCGGTCATAAAACCGCTATTTTCAGCCCAAAATGGCTCTTTATAGATATCAGCATTATAAATCATACAAAATCACTTTAACTATCAATAATACTCTTTAATATAATCATACGCCCGGTTATAAAGGCTTTCATCTTTTATCTGATACTTGATCCAGATTATCTTTCTAAGCTCTTTAGCGATGAGCTTTTCACCGGTAGTTGTGTGCTGCCAGCCTTCAAACCTTACGTGCTTCACAATATCATCAATATCGTTTACAATACGCTCAACAATAGCGGGGGTTGTGTCGGTTCTTAATTCCAGGAACAGATCAGTTAAAGCAGCTTTTGCATTTTTTATTTCTTGCTGAGTTTCAATTTGTTTCTCTGCTTGTAGAGTCTCTTTGGCTAACTGACAAAGTTCTTTGATAAATTCAATAGAGTTTATCAATCCTTTTTCAGCTTTATCCTGGATAGCTTCAAGTCGTTCGCTGAGTCGTTTGAAAGCCGGATTATTAATATGCTTATACAGTCTGCTTATCAACATTTTCAAAACCTTATGCGCTTGTTTCGGGTCCTTTTTATTCATCAAGTCATCGATTACCTCAGCATTTAAAACCATTTCTTCCATATCATGGTTAATGCCTGATACATGTACATGTTCATGTATCAATGCTGTGGTTTGTGCTCCTAATGCGTGCCATAATAATCGGCCATTATCATCCGGGCCGGGTTTTACTGAGATATAAACCTGTGATAACCATTTATAGTCGTTATGATAGTCATTCAAAACTACATCCGGTGACAAGGCTTCCCATAATTTAGTCAGGCAGTTGAAGTCTTTGGCAAATGCATCTCGTTTTTCATTAGAACTAATGCAGTCCTGAGCTGTTTGTAGGCCTTCAAAACCAGAAATGGTTCTATCTATCCCTTTAAAGTGTTTCAGGCAAGTAGACATCCATTTAGGTAACTGATCACGAAGTTCCTGTAAATTAGTAATAACTGCTTTTACACTTTCTTCGTCAAATGCCAATGCTTTTGCTGTATCGTCAAATACACCAAAATAATCAACTATTCTACCGAATGTTTTATTTGGAAACAGCCTGTTGGTTCTACAGATAGCCTGTAAAAGCGTATGATCTTTCAGTGATTTATCCAGATACATTGTCTGTAATATCGGTGCATCAAATCCGGTCAATAGTTTGGCTGTTACAATAAGTAATTTTAACTGTGAATCAGAATCATTGAATTTCTCAATTACCTTTTCCTGTTTGTCTTTATCCATTGCCCAACGTTGCTTAAACTCATAATCATCATTGGCTGAAGTGCTGATAACTACTTCGCTCTCTTCCGGTTGAAGCCATTTGTCCAGTTCTTCTTTGTATTCTATACAAGCATAACGGTCAGGGGTAACAATCATGGCTTTCAAACCTTCCGGCTCTACATGCTTTTTGAAATGCTCTACTATATCGGCCACAATAACCTTTACACGTTCAGGTGCTTTCAGAAAAACCGACATTTTAGCTGCTTTCTGACTCAGTTTGTTGCGATCATTTTCATCCAGATCGTTAGCCATTTCTTTAAATGCTGTATCCAGACTTTCTTTATCAATATGATAATCTGGCAATCGGGGTTCGAAATGAAGCGGTAAGGTTGCATTATCCCGGATACTTTCCTGAAATGTGTATCTACTCATATAACCGCCGCTATCTTCTTCAGCACCAAAGGCCCAGAAAGTATTTTTATCGGCTTTGTTGATAGGTGTTCCGGTTAGTCCAAAAAGGAAAGCATTAGGTAATGCATTTCGCATTTTACGCCCTAAGTCACCTTCCTGAGTGCGGTGAGCCTCATCCACCATCACTATGATATTCTTACGGATATTCATATCAGGATAGGCATCCTTAAACTTATGCACCATTGTGATAATGATTTTCCGGGTGTCTTTTTCCAGTAGCTTATGCAACTCCCGGATACTGTCAGTAGTAATCATATTTGGTACTTCAGCCGTATTGAATGTGGCAGTGATTTGTGTATCCAAATCTATACGATCCACTACTATTATTACAGTAGGATTATTCAGGTCTTGTTGCTTTCTCAGTTTTTGGGCTGCAAATAACATCAATAAAGATTTTCCAGAACCTTGGAAATGCCAGATTAATCCTTTTTTTATTTGTCCTTCTCTTACACGCTCCACTATAGCATTTGCACCCTCATATTGCTGATACCGACAAACTACCTTTATTTTCTTTTTCTTGCTATTGGTGGCATAAATGGTGAAATACTGCAAAATATCAAGTAAAGTAGCTGGTTTTAGTAAATGAGTAAGTTGCTTTCCAACATCATTTAATCCCAGAAAATGACTTAGTTCATCTTTATCATTTTCCAACCGCCACGGAGTCCAGAACTCAAGCGGGGTGCGAACTCCACCAATAAAGATTTCCTTTCCTTCAGTAGCGAACGAAAGTACATTTGGAACAAAAAGCTGAGGAATGGCATTTTCATACACGGTATGAATATCGTGCGCTCCATCGAACCAACTCACTGCCGGACGTACAGGTGTTTTAGCTTCACCTACTACCAACGGAATTCCATTGACAAACATCACAATATCCGGTATCTTTACTTCACGTGATTTTAGGGTGAACTGATTGGTGAGTAAGAAGCTGTTATTGCTAATGGTATCAAAATCAATCAACTTTACCACTACATGCTCGTTATGCTTGCCTATTGGTAACGATACTTCATTACGTAACCATTTGGCAAATTCTTCATTGGCCCGTACCAACCCCACATTATTGACTGTTATCAATATCGCTCTTAGTTTGTGTATTACTTCTTCAGCACGTTCAGGAGCCGCAGCAATGGCAGGGTTCAATCTACATAGCGATTCTTTTAATTCTTTTTCGAGCAAAACATCCGTAATTTCACGCTGTAACAATTCCGGCTGAATGTATTTCCATTTAGCCTCAGTTCCATACATTACTGGTACTTCCTTTACGGAACCACTATGTACATCATTCATATTCACACCGCTAAGTTGATGAATAATAAAATGTTCTACTGTGTTTTGCTCGTTGAATGTCATAACTACTAATTTTCTTTATAATTACTAAATGCT
>CAIYOZ010000438.1 GCA_903927945.1 uncultured Bacteroidales bacterium
CTTCATGAACTTCAGGTACACCAAATTGAACTTGAAATGCAAAATGAAGAGTTGCGTGAAGCTAATTTAGCCACTGAAATGGCGTTGAAAAAATATACTATGTTATATGATTTAGCTCCTATGGGCTATTTTACACTTGATCAAAACGGGAATATATGCGAATTAAACTTCACAGGAGCTGAAATGCTTGGTGAAAGACGTTTCAGTTTGGTAAACAGCAATTTTAAGTTATTTGTTTCTGATGATTCAAAAGTTGCTTTTAATGATTTCTTTACTAAAGTTTTTTCAAGTAATTATAAAGAATCGTGTGAGGTATTGCTTGGATTTGGTAATAGCACAACGAGTAAAGTTTATATGGAAGGAGTTGTTACGGGTGATGACCGTAATTGCCTATTGTCAGTAATCGATATTTCAAACATCCAAAAGTAAATCAAGATTAATGATTTGTTAAATAATTCATATGCTACCGATCATTTTTCCATATTCGTGAAACTGGAAATCAAATTAATTATTCTTTTGTTCGCTTGCCTTTTTGTCGGCAGCTTTCTTCTCAGCCTCTTTCTTAGCTTTCCTGTTAAAGTATCCTTTTAGAAAGAAGTTATGTTTTACTGCAGTCATATTTTCATCCAACCCTTTAGAACTCTTCTTTAAGTTCACGATTGTTTGGTCTAAATTATCTGCAATGGTCTTGTCCTGGATTAATCGACCAAGTGTACCATTTCCCTTGTTGATTTTAATCATGATCTCCGCAAGTTGCTTTGTAATGATCTCAGCATTCCCGGCAGTCACCCGCAGACTTGCCATGATGGCATCAGTCTCTACAGGTTCATTCGATTCGAGCCTCTGACCTTCTTTTGCCAAAGGAGCATTTGCAATTCCTTGCGATATAATTAATAATTTATCCCCTATGATTCCTTCCGAACCAATGGTTACCTTACAATCGGATTTAATAAATTGCCAGACATCCTTTTTAAGCAACATATCAATCCTCACAGTAGAATCATTAATGATATAGATATTGTCTACTGTACCTACATTGATTCCTGAAAATCGAATCTTATTTCCTACCTGTACGCCACTGACATTGTGAAAAGTGGTGGTTAGCTTAAATACAGGATTAAACAGATTCTTTTGTTTCCCAATAATGAAGATAGCAAGAATGAAAATTGTCAATCCTCCCGCAACGAAAAGTCCCAAACGAATTTTAAATTTTTGAGTGTGCGTTTCCATAATAGTTATGATTTTATAAATTATTTAGTTGATTTATTTGAAAAATGATTTGATAATCAGATCCGTAGATTTTTCGAATTTATTTAGAGAACCTTTCTCATATACTGCTCCATCTTGTAACATAATCAGTCTGTCAGCAGTTGTACGGGCACATTCAATATCATGCGTGATAATGATGGAGGAAGTTTTGTATTTTTTTTGTACGTCATTAATTAGTAAACTTATCTCTTCGGATGTGACTGGATCGAGTCCTGTGGTTGGCTCATCATAAAGCATAATCATCGGATCCACTACAATTGTTCTTGCCAGGCTGATCCGTTTTCGCATGCCTCCTGAAAGCTGTGATGGCATTTTATCAATGACTTCCGGTAATCCCACATTTTCTAATGCTTCAATTATCTTATCATTTATTTCTTTTTGAGTCAGATGCTTCTTCATCCTGTGAAGTGGAAATTCAAGATTTTCTCTCACACTCATTGAATCGTATAATGCTCCGCTTTGAAATAGAAAACCGATATTTTGACGTATTTCATCCAGTTTTTCATTCGTTAATGATGTGACATCACGATCAAAGACTTTTATGGTTCCACTATCCGATTTCAATAGTCCCACAATACATTTGATTAAAACAGATTTCCCGCTTCCTGATTTCCCCAGTACCACCAGATTCTCCCCATCATACAGATTAAAGGTGAGATTTTTTAATACTTCCTGATTTCCAAAAGATTTGCAGAGATTGTTTATTTCAATCACCGGTATCTTGATATTTTTTTTTGTGGAGTCTTCTAAATTAGATTCAGTTTGTTCTGTTTTCATTTGGCCAGCATATCAGTTATTTGTACAGCAATCATATCTACGATCAATACCAACAGGGATGCCATCACCACAGCAGAATTTGCTGCCTTGCCTACACTTTCAGTTCCCCGCCCTGCATTGAATCCCTTATAACAACCCACTAATCCAATGACTGCTCCAAAGAAAAACGATTTCACGAACGCGGGTAAAAAATCTATAAATCCTACATTACTGAATGCCTGTGAGAAGAAAAGGATAAATGATACATCCCCTTTTATATTCGCACCAATCCAGCTTCCAATGATTCCAAGTGCATCGGCATATAATATCAATAGAGGTATCATGAGTGTGGATGCCAACACGCGGGTAACTACTAAAAAACGCATTGGATGTGTTGACGAAACTTCCATAGCTTCTATCTGTTCGGTCACTTTCATTGATCCTAATTCAGCACCCATACCCGAAGCTACTTTTCCGGCACATATAAGGGCAGTTATTACTGGTCCCATTTCACGAATCAGAGAGATTGCTACCATGCTGGGGAGCATTGTTTCAGCCCCAAAACGAACTAATACA
>CAIYOZ010000439.1 GCA_903927945.1 uncultured Bacteroidales bacterium
CCAACTATAAACTACCGACTATTCTCCCCAACGCCTCTTCCAACGTCTTTTCCGGACAACAAAGCGATACGCGTACATACCGTTTCCCTTTATCCCCGAAAATTATTCCCGGAGTGATAAATACATTTTTCCCGTACAGGATTTCATCAGCCAGCTCGACCGAATCATTATACCTTTCGGGGATACGTGCCCAAATAAACATACCCACCTGGTTTATATCATAGGTACAATCAAGCGCATCCATAATCTTATGAGCCAACACCCTTCTACGGGCATATACAAGGTTCATTTCAGCATGCCACTCTTCCGTATTTTGCAAAGCTGCCACAGCCGCCACCATCATAGGGCGGAACATACCCGAGTCCACATTCGATTTTACTTTTAATATCCACTGTATGAATTCAGCATTGGTAGCCAGTAACGCCATACGCCATCCCGCCATGTTATGCGCCTTGCTCATGGAGTTCATTTCGATGCAACAATCCTTGGCACCTTCCACCGACAAGATGCTCAGCTTCTCATCATTCAATATAAAGCTGTAGGGGTTATCGTTGCAAATCACAATGCTGTGTTTTTTTCCAAAAGCAACCAGCTTTTCGTACAGTTCTACCGTTGCTTTGGCACCCGTAGGCATATTGGGATAGTTTACCCACATCAGTTTCACCCTGCTCAGATCCATCTTTTCCAATGCTTCAAAGTCAGGTTGCCAGCCGTTATTTTCATCCAGGTCGTAGGATACAATATTGGCTTCGCACAAGCTGCTGGCAGATGTATAGGTTGGATAACCCGGATTGGGCACCAACACACTGTCGCCCGGATTTACAAAGGCCAGGGTAATGTGCAGGATCCCTTCTTTCGAACCAATCAACGGTTGTATCTCCGTGGCAGGATTCAACTTCACCCCATACCATTTCTGGTACCAATCAGCAAAACCCTTGCGCAGCTCAGGTATCCCCACGTAACTCTGGTATCCGTGTACGTTCGGTTTCTTTGCCTCGTTGCAAAGCGCTTCAATGGTCGCTTCCGAAGGTGGCAGATCAGGGTTCCCGATTCCCAGGTTAATTACGTTCTTTCCCGCGGCATTCATTTCCCCCACTTCCCGCAACTTGGCCGAAAAATAGTACTCTGTGACGCTTTGTAACCGGTTGGCTGGTTGTATATTCATGTAGTTACTTTTAAAGCCTCTCCCATCCCCTCCAAAGGAGGGGGGTAAGACCGTGATGATCGAAGTTAGATTCGTTTAATTCCTTTTAAATCAGACCGTGGTTACTTCTTTTAATGACATTCAAATCATAATAACACTTTTACCTCTAAACCCCTACCATATCCCCCTCCTTTGGAGGGGTTAGGGGAGGCTCCGGTGTCTGCGCTTCCTTATATTCACCCAGTATCTGAAAATCCCTGGTCAATGGAATAATGGCTTCCAACGATTGTCGGTAACGTGTATAATCGCTGAACGTCAAATTGATGTAGAACTGGTATTTCCACTCCTCCCCAATGATGGGCAACGATTGAATCTTTGTCAGGTTGACGTGATAGAACGAAAGTATTGACAGCACCTTGGCCAGGCTTCCTTCTTCGTGTGGCAGGGTGAATACCAACGATCCCTTATCCAGCTTGATTCCTTCCGTCATTTCCTTGGCCAGCACCGGTTCGGCAATGATCAGAAAACGGGTAAAGTTCCGCTTGTTGGTTTCAATTCCTTTGGCAATGACTTCCAACCCGTAATTTTCAGCGGCTAGTGCACTGCAAATAGCACCCCGCCGGGCGATTCCTTTTTCAGCAATCTCTTTGGCCGACAACGCTGTATCTTCGCTTTCAATGGCTTTGATATGCTTGTGATTGTCCAGGAAGTCCTCGCACTGCATCAAGGCTATCGGGTGTGAGTAAACCTCATCGATATCCTCGATCCCTTGTCCGGGCAGTGCAGCCAGGCAATGTTCAATCCGCAACTTATGTTCACCCACCACCAGGCAACCACTCTCTTTCAATAGGTTATGATTCTGCAGCAGACTACCCGCTATCGTGTTTTCAATGGCGATGATACCCAGTAACGTTGGATCGTCCGCCAATGCCTTGAATAAATCCTTAAACGTAATACAGGGTAGTATCTCGATTTCCTCTCCTTCAAAAAACTGTCGGGCGGCTATCTCGTGGAACGCCCCGCTTACCCCCTGAATGGCTACTCTTTTCATATGCTGCTTGTTGTACTGATAAAAAAAATCCTACTCGTTGTAGAGCAGGATTTTCATGTATTATCTATTTAAATATAGTTTTGTTTTTTACATAAAGGCTATCCTGCTCTCACTTGCTAAAGTAAAAGAAGAGGCTAAAATATGTAAAATAACGATGGATCATAATGTGTGTCATTTGTGTAGACGGTGCAAAAGTAATACAATTTCTAATTATTACAACTAAATTGGAAAGAAAAAGTTCATATTTTATTTCAGAATGTAAATATAGTTGAAAACTGCTCATTGAAATAACCTTATTCAGGAATAAAAATGACCTGAATATAATAATTCGGAGTGAATTAAATCTTCGTTCATAATTGATATATATTGCCAGTCTCCGCCATACGACATACCTTGGGCATGGAAGGGTCATTTATTGAAAGATTATCCCCTTTTAGTTCTTATTTAGATGTTATATACATATAATAACCTTTTAATGATATAAGACATCTATGAGACATCTATAAGTGAACTAAGAGTGAACTAAGTTATACCTAAAGACCTTTTCATTAATTATCCAGTAGTTATCCAGTAGAGATGTGTTCGTTAATAACTCCAAAGGGTGTGATTTGTACTGGTCATAAGTCAGGTAAATGACTCTTAGTCCTCGTCGCAGTTAGTAAGAAAGCATCTACCTACCATAAGTCAATTAGTCATATTTTAAAATAATGCCCCAACCATGAATTCTTTCTGAAATTATGTCAATTTTAATTAATTGTTAATCCCGTAAAAGAGTTATATTTGCACCGTTAACAGTTAATTTTATCACAACGATTGAAAGGTTTATGAAAAAACAAAAAAGGAACGAAGTCAAGAGGCCAAAAGGATATACAAGAGGGAAAATTTATGTTCACGATAAGCATTCTAGTAATAATCTATGTATTTACACGTGAATTTATTGAAGTTCAACTTCTAAAACATTATGGCATTTGCAAAAAAGGGATCATAACCGATGTTCGATTAACGCTTCCACATTCTAAGCCAGATTTGATGTATAAATTTGAATATAAAGGAGAAATATATAAAGGGCACTCTTCAACCGATGATGAGACTCAAATCTGGGATAGCATTTGTATTGTTTTTCTTGAATCCCATCCGAGTATTCAAAGACCTATAACCTATTTTGATTATGGTGATACAAAGTGTAATTGCAGATAGTGAATAAAAAACCACACAAAAAGAACTAAATTGTTTCCATATATTGAAACATTACCTATCTTTGTACGTTACAACAATAAGAAGAATTAATGAGATATTTTGAAACCAAATTTTTAGAAGAGGCGGACGAATTTATTGCTACC
>CAIYOZ010000440.1 GCA_903927945.1 uncultured Bacteroidales bacterium
GTCATGAAATGGATGTTTCTTTTTGGCACCATTATATGTTTTCCTTTTTGCTATCAACCGTTGATTCAAACCGATTATGCCTTACTCAGTACATCAACTTACTGGCTTATAGGCTATGTTGTGTTGTTTGCCACTTTTTTTGGTTATTTGCTGATTCCAATAGGTCAGAAAATTCTTCGTCCTACCACGCTGAGCATGTATAATTATGTTCAACCGGTAGTTGCCTCATTGGTGGCCGTAGCTATCGGGATTGATACCTTTGGAATTGAAAAAGCAATGTCGGGCATTCTTGTTTTTGCCGGTGTCTTTATTGTGACCCAAAGTAAATCGCGTATGCAATTGGAAGCAGAAATTACAATAAAAAGTTCAAATGAATATAACGACAAAACCGAATAATTTGTTCCTTGCAAAGTTCCGGTATTTCAAATCAATAAAATGTAAATTGGGTTTATTCCCCTCCTGTCATCGTTTTAAATAAAATCACACGAAAATCTGTTAGACCATTTAAATCAAACTCTTGTCAAAAGGAGCATTTTGAAATGAATTATAGTTAATTTACATTAAATATTAATAGGCTAAATTTAAATAAATAATTTATTTAAATTTAACGCATTCTATAAATCGTTGAATTTTAATCAGAAAACTTTAAACATTTGTCACAAATGAGCCATTAAAGGGCGTTGTAGCACATTTTATTGATCTTTGTCGTAAAAAAATCAGTTGTAAGTTGCGCGGAATTGCTATCTTTGCATTGTTAATATAGCTGCTGAGCGACTTGCCTGTTTGATACTGATTATTAAAATCAACCTAAAAAAGATAAACAGTGCTTAACTTTAAATAATTAAAATTGCCGGATATAATATTTAGAAAAATAATATAACATTTTCGATTAATCCTTTTATTAAAATTATTAACAACTAATTAAAAAAATTTTTTATGAAAAGAATCAATTCTCTAGCAATTTTGCTTTTTTTTGGTTTATCTATTTTTGCTCAAGCAGTGAAAGACAGAAATGTCATTCCGGTAGCTGTGAATTTGAACCAGGTATTACGTATGACAATTACCAATGGTGGTAATATCGAATTTGTTTTCAATTCGATCGACGATTACAAAAAAGGGCTGTCGTCACAAACAGTTTCCGGAGCACAGAATGCAGCTATAGCTACCCAAGGTATGTACAAAACCGACTTTTCGGTGGCTTCATCTACCCGCTGGTCTTTAACTTACGGAGCTGAACAAGCATTTTTTGTGGGAACAGATCATGCTGCAGCAAAATTTGACTTAACTAATGTTGGTTATTCTATTACCAATAATAATCTTCTTGGGAATCAATTTGAAGGTGTCGGTCTGAAAAACGTTACTGCAACAAAAGCTTTATTAAGCATACCAACGGCCAATGCCACTGAAGTTGCTGCTCTTGAGGCTTACCCGGTAGTTCTGATTGAAGACAATAATGTAGATAAAGCTAATGCCGGAGATGCAGAAGATAATTCATTTACCTTGAACTGGCGTTGCGGAACAGCTGAAGCCGGTGCTATTGTTCCAATGAATCCTATTAAACTTATTGATCAAAATCCAAGCCCTGTTGCTGACAGATATGTTGTGAACGTACTGTTTGATCTTGCAGCAGTTAATTAAAAGAAACAACTTTCCAGAATTGAAAAGATTGATCAACATGCAATGTGTTGATCAATCTTTTATTTCATTTACACGGATTTCAACCCTATGAAGCAATACTTGAAACGGATATTTAAAATACTGTGTACATTGGTATTGATAAGTCTGATTATCCCCAAGGTTTTTGCTCAGGAATGGAATTCAGCCCGGCTAACGATTCTCTATGGCAGTAATATCCCCTTTAATTTTAATTCCCTTGAAAAGATAAAGAAAGGAATTGAGATAACCACCGGTTCTCATTTTGGCATTTCAATGGCCGATTCAAGTAAAGTAGGGCATGTTTTGCAAGGATTTGTACTGAATTTCAGATCGTTTAATAGCCAGGCCAATATTAAAGGTGATGCTTTTACGCTTCCCTTGAACCGGTTGCGTGTAAAAGCTGAAAATGTAGTTGGACTTGGCAGTGGCTCTTCCTATGGTTATAAGGATCTTACCACGGACTGGGTGTCGTTGTTTTCATATACGAATCTTACTTGGTCCAACCTTACCTGGCCCAATGATCAATTAAATATTTCTTTTGAATGCGGGAAACCTGTAACCGACGGTGGTAACGGTTCTTTATTGGGAGAAGAACCCGATTATTACAATGTGGAGGTGGAATTTGAGCTGGTGCCAACAGGACCAGGATTCTAAAAGAATACTGAATGAATTAAAAATATATACAGTGACTAAAATCGATAAAAAAACTTACCTTAATATCAGGTTCTCTCTGATGGTATCGATTTGCTGTATTTTCCTTTTGATCAGTTCAATTCAGTATTGCCTGGCGCAAGAAAATAAGAATCCCATTGCATTATCTTTTGTAAAAGCGAATGACAGTATTAAAACGTCCGAATTGTATTTTAATATCCTCAAAATACGCAATATATCCACAAAACCCATCACCGGATCGCTCACTTTCAAAGGTCCAGAAAACTGGAAGGTCATTTCTTTTTCCGATAATGAAACCACTATTCTTCCCGGCGATTCTGTTTCAATTCCTTTCAGGGTGTCCCAGACAGCCGATGCTCTGGGTGGGATAACCTATATTATCAATGCTTGCTTCAAAACTAAAGAAAGGCAGGTCACCTCGAACACCTATCTCACCCTGCCCTCAAAACCTAAATGGGAATTTACGGTAAATAAAAACAACCTGTTCTTTACTGAAAAAAGCAACTTTACATCTTTTGATGTCAAACTTTCCAATAAGGGAAATACCAATGAATTGATCAAATTACATTTGAAAATTGGTAAATTATTGATGTTTTCGAATAGTATTTCCGACGATTTGACGGAGTTTGTGAATCTTCCGGCTTTCAGGGATACTATTATAACACATACCGTCTCTTATCAAAATAAACTGAGTTATGCCGAAAAATCAAGGTATGAAAATAACTGGAAAGAATCTTCTGTACAGGCAACAGCTTCGAACGAAAAAACAGAAATTAGTGCCACCCTTATGTTTCATCAGCTAAACAGTACTTACACTATTCAACGTGTTCAGAATTCTTCACCACTTAACTTCGATTATCAGATTTATAATTTAATGTCCAGCCAGGAACCCACTTCAAATCTTAGAATTTATGGTAGCGTTCTTTTTCCTAACAACCGGGAGATTGGATATATTGGGGGGATTCAAAACATCAATTTAGGAGGTGTGGGCAATGATAATTTTGATTTCGATCGCCAGTTGTTTTATTCCCTCCGGTATCAGGATAGAAGGAATAATATAGAATTAGGCTATAATGTAAATAGCGGAAGTTTACACCCTATAAACGGGAGAGGAATATCGGGTAGTTTCAAAATCAATTCAAATAATACACTCTCCTATGCTATAACTCAAAATCCATATAGTCAAACAATTGGAGAGTTTGCCGGTTATAGTACAACCATAAAAAAAGTCGCGTTAAATACAGGATTGACTCACGAAAGCAGTTCAATTGCGAAGTATGATGCTACGTCAGGGCTTATTGGAACAGGGTTTACACTATTTACACATCATTCGCTTTCGGTTCAATTTCTTGGTTCACAATCCAGGTATAATCAATTGCCAGGTAAAGACACCACTGTCTTAGGATATAGTTACAAAATTGATTACAGTATAAGGTACAAGAAATTTAATTTGCATTTAAGCGATTTGAATTCAACTCACAATTATATCCGGAATTCCGGTCAGCAGCAAATCTATCTCGACAGTAAATATCAATTGAACGATAGAATTATATTTTCATTATACGGTAATCATCAGGATTACACTACAAGCTGGTATCCATTTAATTTTTATCATCCCGCAGGTATTAACAGTACTGATTATGTCCGGTTTACAACCTCAATTTCATCGGGAAATGTGGACTATCAGCTCGGACCGAATTATCTCAGTTCAGGGAGACAATCGTATAATTCACTGACAGGTTATAAAACAGATTACCAGACATATCAGCCTGGTATATGGGCTGCTACAACTTTTAGGCTTAATGGGTACAGATCCTTAACACCTAATGTCACTATCAGCAATTTAAGGTTTTATTATAAAACGAATGATCCCACTTCCCAGAACTATTCTTCCGATAAAAACATCTATTATACAGTTGGATTGAATTATTTTGATACAAACTGGAGAGTGAATGCTTATTATTCAAGCGGATCTGTCAGCGATCTGTATCGGAGTGTACAGATAGATGTTGCACCGGTTGTTTCCAGCAGTATCCAATTACGTCCCTCTTACGAAAACTTCTTTTTTGACCGTAAGGTTAAATTAAGTGCCTACGTTAACTATGCTTATTATATGCCTTCAGGTCGGGAGAATATATCCTATAATCTAAAATACGATCAGTTTCTGAAACATGGCTGGATATTTTCAGTAAGTGGTTTTATGTATTCTAACACTGTTGTAGATAAAGATCAGGGAAGAATTGCGACTAAAGACTTAAACTTAATGGTAGGTATTACAAAGTCTTTCAATATACAACAGCCCCGATTGAAATACTATAACTTAAAGACAGTATTCTTTAATGACCTTGATGGAAATCATATCAAGTCGGATAATGAACCTCCAGTATCGAATATTCTGGTCAATATTGAGAAGGATCGTTCTGTATCATCGGTTAAAAGCAATATCCCGGAAACGCAGCTGTTATCTGATGAGAATGGAGGAGTATTCATTGAAAACCTGCCAAAAGACAATTATAAGTTAACGTTCACCCCACTTGTCAATTTGCAGAGTCTCTATTTTCTAAATGGAGAAACTGAGGCTTATTTCAATGATAAAGACCGTACGTTTTATGTTCCCCTTGCTGAAAGTTATCGTATTAAAGGGAGAATCATAGTGGTGCGTGACCCGAATAGTTCGGACGGTAAGATTGACATTTCAGGTATCCGTATCACAGCCACAGGAGTGAAAGGAGAAAACTATTCGGTATTAACAGATAATACAGGTGCTTATGTGTTAAATGTACCTAAAGCCGATAAATTCAGGGTGCATTTGAATAATGTTTTAGGTGAACATTACAACCTTGATACGGACGAAATGGAAGTGCAGTTCACGCAAAATAAAGCGATCAACCTGGATTTTACGTTTATAGAAAAAATAAGGGGGGTTAATTTCGAAAACGGGGATGAACTGTTTAAATTCAATTCCATTAGCAGTCAGGCTGAAACAAGTGTACCTGATGATAAACAACATACTCAAAAAGTGCCGGAAGTAATCCCACTTTCCTATGCCATTCAATTGGGTGCTCTAAAAAGTTATCGGGATCCTTCCTTTTATAAAAATAAGTTTAAGCTTACCGAAGAGGTATTATACCTTGAAAAGGATGGTTTCTATAAGTATTATACCGGAACCTTTTCAACACTAAGTGAAGCCAAAGCTCATATTGCTAAACTGGGCTACTCCGGGCTGACTGGAGTTGCTGTGGATAGATCGTTGTTGAAACATGGAACTCCTGTTGTTGTGCCTGCAACTGCCCCTGCTTCTCCGATAAAAACGGTGGTAGCAAGTCCTGCGGAATTGCCTGTTTCCTATGGCATACAATTAGATGCACTCAAGACTTATCGTGACCCTTCATTTTATAAAGCAAAATTCAAACTGGCTGATGAGGTTCTGTATTTGGAACAGGATGGGGAGTTTAAATACTATACCGGCACCTATTCATCGATTGAGGCCGCAAAGGCAGATATTGCAAAGCTTAAACTCACAGGTTTCCCAGTGGCTGTGGATAGGTCGTTATTGAAGAAAGCTGTGACGGCAGTGATAACAAAACCTGTGACACCGGCGCCTGTTAACGTAATAAATGGACCTGTAGAAAAGGCACTTTCATATGCCATTCAATTGGATGCACTCAGGACTTATCGGGATCCTTCATATTATAAAACGAAGTTCAAGTTAACGGGAGAAGTTTTGTATCTTGAAAAAAATGGAGAGTTTAAATATTATACCGGAGTCTATACAAATGTAGAGGCTGCAAAGGCTGATATTATCAGACAAGGACTTACCGGTATTCCGGTAGCAATTGACCGTACATTATTAAAGAAAGCTAAACAGGTTGATGTTCCCAAGACAGAGACCCTGCTTCCTGTAAAAGAGAGCAGCATTCAGATTGCAAAACCGACAACGATTATTGCTAAAAATAACAAACCGATTCCTGCTTCTATTAATAAAGGACAACCGGTGAAGACTCAACCTGTTCTTCCCAACATTCAGCAGAATTCAAACACGTTGACCTATTCAGTTCAGCTTGATGCCTTAAAAACCTTTATTGATCCATCAACGTATAAAATCAAGTACAATTTGCCGGATGAAGTACTTTGGGAAGAAAAGAATGGTAAATTTATATATTATACAGGCGCTTATCAGACAGCTAAGGATGCCGATGCTGATATTTTAAAGTATGGGCTGGCAGGATATATTGTTCAGGTGGACAGGTCTCAATTGAAGAAAGGGAATACATACGAAAAGACCTATTCCATCCAATTGGATATGTCAAAGAATTATCAGGATTTGATAGTAAATAAGTCTAAATTCAACGTTAAAGGAGAAGTGATGTATTTCGAACGGGATGGTCAGTTCATTTATGTGACAGGAAACTATCCAACCATGGAGAAAGCAAAGGCAGATATGGTTAAACAGGGAATAAAAGGAACAGTTATTGCTGTAAACAGAACCTCCTTGATGAGTAAATAAAGGAGTATTGTAGGAATGTGAATTTAACTGAAAGTACTGAAACGTTCAGTCGTTTTACTATCTGGTATAAATAGCGTTTACCTTTATATCATTTAACCCATCATGGATAACATAAGAGAATTCAATTTTGGTGAAATTTAACGATACAACTCCACTTCCTGATTCAACAGTTACTGGCGAAATTCCAATTTGTTGTTGGGCAATGGTAATGTTGGTACCTTTTAAATGAACATACACAAACTCATTTATATCTATGTTGTAGAAGTTACTTAGCAGGTATTGGGTCGTGTCGCTTAGTTTTCTGTCCACTTCCACAATATAAGTTCGCGACATTCCGACAGATGGAAATTCCTCACAACGCCATGAACCAGATATTGATTTATATGCGACAGGTCCGTTATTACTACAAGATAAAAACGTAGCAGCAACGGCGATTAATATTATTATCTTCCTTGATATTCTCATGGCATTTTTTCACCGTTTTTATAAATAACATTTTCTACTAGTTTGCCTTTTTTATTGTAGGCCTTAGCTGTTCCATTCCGTTGACCGAGGTTGAAATTTATTTCTGATAAGATTTCTCCGGTAGTATAATAAGTCAGCCAAATTCCTTGCTTGTAATCATTCTTGTAATTGCCGCGGTTCTTTAATTCTCCTGTTTCATAATAATACAACCATTCCCCTGTACCAATTCCATTCAGATATATCCCTCTTTGTTTTATTTTTCCATTTGTATAATATACATTCCAGATACTATCGAGTCTTGAATTGATATATTTGCCAGTCGAAAAAACTGTGCCGTTCAAATAATAACATTTCCAGATGCCATTTTTCTTATTTCTTAAATAGGGACCTGTTTGTTTTACTTTCACAACCGTCGTGTCATAATACTCGGTAAATGTTCCGGTTATGCTGTCGTTTTCGTAATTGCATTCAATCTTTTTTCTGCCATTTGGAAAATAGCCAGTCATTTTACCGGTCAGTTTACCATCTTTATATGTACAAATCTTATTTATGGCACCATCATTAAAATCCTTGAAGTAATCGATATAAGGGCCGCTATAGAGTCCGTTCTTTTTAGTGGACTTTTCATTGATCTTGCCGTTTTCATAATAGCTCAGGATAGAGCCATCTTCCAGGCCATTCTTGTAATTCTTGATAAAGCGGGGTTTCCCATCTGCGTAATAGGATTTGGTTTCGCCTTCAAGCATATTGTTTCGGTAAGTAGAACACTCCTGTATCTTTCCATCTTCGAAATAATTCACGACTTTACCATTGAGCTGATCATTTTTATAAGAAAGATCCTGTTGTATTTTTCCTGAAGGATAGTAATAGTGAGTCACTCCATTCAATAATCCTTTTTGGTAGAGTAATTCCTGTTTCAAAATTCCGGTGTCGTAATAATCCTTCCATAAACCGGAAAGTTGATTATGATCAAAAAGTCCTTCCTGCCATACCTTTTTGTTTTGGTATAGAATGACATATTTTCCCTGTTTTATCACACTATCTTTTGCCACTTGCACCACAGTGTAAGTTTCTTTTAATTGGGTTTTGCCGGCGTCATACCATGTATTAACCGTCTTTTCCTGTGCACTGACCACTTGAAATAAAAAAAGGATAAATAGTAAGGATAATAATCTGTGGTTATTCATTATGGAAAATTCTATTTCGGATTATTCTTTATTTGCAGTGGCAGTATTCAACGCTGTCAGAGTCTTCAACCGCTGTCAGAGTCTTCGACTGCTGACAGGGTTGAAAGTGTTTGTCATTGGTATGATCTTAATAACTCATTAGTCGTTATTTCACTTCAAGCAGCATCTGAGTGCCCCCCATAGGTTGTCTGTGCCCATAATCCAGGATAGCAGCTAGTGCATACTTACCCTTACTCAGTGTGGCAGGCAGTTCTAATTTTACCATTCTTGCGTTGTCGGGGTAAATAGTGACCTTCACCGGATTGAATTTATCTTCCTTGGCGGTCTGCATATCAGCCAAAGCAAGATTTACATTTGCTTCGATAATATTATCACCAGTGTTAGTGACCAAGACTTCAAATGATCGATGCCTGTCACCGGGCTTGGTAGTTTCCTTTAAACCCGAAATAGTGGCTTTGTAATTAGAATTGTTTCTGGGTGATTGTTTCACCAGGATGGTGATCCGGGGGACCAGGACAACACCGGTAGCAAGACTCTTATCTGCTTCAAAAGCCGACTGTTCTTTTGTAACCTCTACGCAGATCATGCACCATTTTGCCGCAAAACCATCTTTCGGTACTGTCATGATTGCTTCGATAGTTGCTGACTGATTTGGATTCAACTCTATCAACGAAGGGTTAAGGGTTATCCAGTCGGCACACGATCTTTTGCTTTTACCTGCAGGTATTGATTTTTTGTTTCCATCTTTATCCAGATCGTAATCTGTAAGCTTCAACAGGTATTTTTGTGGAATGCTGGAATGATTAATTAAGTTGATTTGTTTAGTCTGAATTTCACCCGGGTCGGCATTAAAACTCATTAAAACGGGCGAAACTTCAAAATCCTGGGCGTATAAACCTGACGCCAATAGTAAGATACAAAAAGTAAAAAAGTGTCGAAGCATAAGAGTAAAAATAGATAAGTTAAAAGTCGATCACCTGAATTAGTGATGCTTCCGGATATTAATTTATTGTAAGGTGCAAAAATAGTGTTTTGACTTTAGAAAATGTCATGAATCGATCAAAAGTTTGTATAAGAATCATGAATGGATTAGGATAAAGTTTTATTTTTAGTCTCATTAACCCAATTGACCCGGATAGTCACGATAAGAAATCAGCATGCATAGAAAACAGCATTCAAAGCCGGGTTTACTTTATGATAAACTATTGCTGATTAATTGTTGTTTAATTGAGACAATCCTCCTCGTTTTATCCCGGATTTGAGAATTATATTGATTACTGGCACATGTTGTTTCTTATGCACTGATTATTTATCCTTTAAAAACCATGAATATGACTTTTGACGAGAGAAAAGGAATGTATTATCCCACGGATGATATCATCGACCAAGCGAATGTAAAGGAATACGAAAAGCGATACCAGTCTTCCATCGAAAACCCTGAATCTTTTTGGGCGGAACAGGCCGAAAACTTAGTGTGGTATAAAAAATGGGACAAAGTATTGGACGACTCGGATAAACCTTTTTATAAATGGTTTCAGGGCGGCAAAATCAATATCGTACACAATGCTATCGACCGGCACTTGAAAACTGCTAATCGTAATAAACTGGCCATTATCTGGGAAGGGGAAAACGGTGACGTCACCACATTTTCATACCATGCCTTAAACCGGGAAGTCTCCAAATTTGCCAATGTGCTAAAAAGCATGGGTGTTAAAAAAGGAGATATTGTGACCATCTACATGCCACAGATTCCTGAGCAGGTATTCGCTATGCTTGCCTGTGCTAAAATTGGTGCGGTTCACAGTGTAGTCTATGGTGGTTTCAGTCACGAAGCCTTGTCCGAAAGGATCAGGGATGCCGAAAGCCGCGTGGTGGTTACTGCCGATGGCGGTTACCGTCGAGGCAAGATAAATGATTTGAAAAGTATTGTCAACGAAGCGGTAGTTCGCTGCCCTACCGTCGAAGTGGTTATCACGGTAAGACGTACACGTCAGGAGGTATACATGGAAAGTGACAGGGATTACTGGTATCATGACCTCGAATCACTTCCGATAGCCAGCATCAAATGCGAAACTGAAGAAACCGATGCCAACGATATGTTGTTCCTGTTGTATACATCCGGCTCCACCGGCAAGCCAAAAGGGATGATTCATACACATGGAGGCTACAGTGTTTATATCTCGACAACCCACCGTCTGGTTTTCGACATTAAACCCGAGGACCGCTTCTGGTGTGCTGCCGATCCCGGGTGGATCACCGGGCACAGCTACATGGTATATGCACCTTTGATCAATGGGGCTACTATTTTTATGTACGAAGGAGCCCCCAACCATCCCTATCCGAACCGGTGGTGGAGGATGATTGAAAAGTATGGCATCAATATCCTGTATACTTCCCCTACGGCCATTCGGGGTTTGATGCGCTACGGCAGTTCCTGGGTTACCCGTCACGACTTGAGCAGCCTGCGGTTATTAGGCTCGGTGGGCGAACCCATTAATCCGGAAGCATGGCGTTGGTATTACTCGGTGGTGGGAAATGAAAAATGCCCTATCATGGATACCTGGTGGCAAACCGAAACCGGCGGATTTATGATTACACCTTTGCCGATCATGCCATTAAAGCCCGGATCAGCTTCTAAACCTTTTTTTGGAATTGAAGCCGGTGTGGTAGATGAAAATCATCAACCTGTTAAACCCGGGGAGGAAGGTGCTTTGGTGATTAAGAATATCTGGCCAGGACTAGCTGCCGGAATTTATAAGGATCGTGATAAGTTCATTGAAACCTATTGGAAGAAATATGAAAAAGAAGGCTGGTATCTCCCCGGAGATTCGGCCAGGATCGATGAAGATGGCTATATCTGGGTATTGGGACGTAGTGATGATGTAATAAAAGTAAGTGGTTATCGCCTTGGTACTTCTGAAATTGAAAGTGCCCTCATCACTCATCCTTCCGTGGTGGAGGCGGCAGTGATCCCTTTACCGCATAACATCAAAGGAAATGCCATTCACGCCTTTGTTGTGTTGAAAGATGGTTATAGTGCATCCAGGGAACTTGAAACTGAATTGAAGAATCATGTCTCCAGTGAAATGGGTCCCATTGCTAAACCCGATGAAATACTCTTTACTGTTGCACTGCCAAAGACACGAAGCGGCAAGATCATGCGCCGTGTGCTGAAAGCACGTGCTCTGGGACAGGATGAAGGCGATTTGTCAACATTGGAGGAATAACATAATAGTCGGAAGTTGATAGTAAATAATTAAACGCTGACAGCGTCGAAGACCTGTCAGCGTTTAATTACCTGTCAGCGTTTAATTACCCGTCAGCGTTTAATTTTCTGTCAATATCTTATTTTTTTTCTTGGATCCAAAACCGGGAATAATTGTATACCCGATCAGGGTTGTAGCTCCATTGCCGATCTTAAAACCGAGATCCAGGCTTCCGATTCCTACATACCAACTGATTCCCAGCAGTAATGATGGAGTCAGCGTAGTTACAGTAGCAGGACTGTGATTGCTAATCATATTTAGATCAAGTTGACCTCCGATATTCGGGCTGATATTCAGTTCTTTGATGGGGAAGTACACTTTGCTCAACAATCCCAGGCTCAATTGACCGGCAAAAACATCGGAACTTGTCGTTCCCTTCACAACTTCTGAATAGGATGCTGCCAAATCCCAACGGTTCAGAAGTAGAAAGAAACCTACATGTGCATTTAGTGCCGCGTCAAAGTTTTTATTGGAATCAATGTAGGTCATCCCTCCCAGGTAGAAGAACCATGGATGCCTGGAAGTTCCCTCTATTTTTGAGCCCTGGATTTTAGGATTCTTTGGTGAACTTAGATCCCAGGAATCCAAAAGCAAGGCATTTCCGGTTTCATTGCTCAAACCCCAGAGCTCACATTTCGAATCCATGTGAATCACTATCAATGTCTCCGGCCACTTTTGAACCACCCCATTCATGACGCTTTTCTTGTCCTGTAATGTCGACAGATTGTATTTCCCGGTTGCTGTCAATTGTAACTGACCGTTCACAGTTAGTTCAGCCCGGTCAAAATAATCCAGGTAACGTGGCATGACATCCCGGTTGAAAGATTCAATTGTCATTGAACCCTGAGCAACCGAATGTTGAAAACCAGTCAACAACATGCTTAATATTAAGAGAACCTGTTTCATCTTGTTTTATTTTCTTTTGCCGAAATAGACACTTCTTCCAATTGACAAGGTTATGGTGGAGGGAGATGTCTTTGATAGTGACTGATTGCCATCAAAAAAGATGTCGAAGCTTCCGGTATGATTTTTATTCATAAAGCTTAAACCAACCGTTATTTTTGCCGATAGATAGGATGAAGCACCTACATTGCATACGAGTCCGGCACCGTAAACAAACATTCGATCACGTCCATAAAATGACAATCCCAGGTTTATGTTTGTATTTCCAGAGCTGCTGGTCAATCCTATATCAACCGATCCATTGGACGTTTCCGACATAAAATAACCGATCCGGCTGTTTAAGCTGGTAACCCCCGATCCAATCATGGCACCAACATACATAAGCATTTGGGGATTCATCGCATCTCCCTTTTTTTCTTTTAACCCGAATAGATTGGCAGTCCTGTAGACGTTCATCTTATTTCGAATGGTTAACAGCCGGTTGTCCAGGGCTTGTTTTATCTCAGCTTTCTCAGGACTTCCCTGTATGATGGATATGGCTTTTTCGATCGATTGAGCCGATAGTTCCAGGAATCCGAGTTTCTCCAGGGAAATGCTGTATCCAATATATGGAATGTAATCATTGGGATGTTGATTGATAATATCCCTGAACAAGGCAATCGACAGCAGATTTGAATTTTGAGAAGCAAGCCGGTTTGCATTTTTGAACTTTGCATTAAATTCCTTTTTAGTCTCCGGCACCGGGATGAATGTTTTTCTGCCATACGTTTTCATCAAATCAGGTGCCTTAGCAGTAATCCAACCCGGAGGTTTATTCTTTGCATCTTCTTTCCAGATCTCTCCTGCCAAATCGGCAAAGCCCATCAATGTGAAAACCTGTGAGGTATAATAATAAAATTCAGGGGTCTTATAGCCCTTATTCCTGCTAATGTCGAGATGCGAAAGGGCAGCTTCGTAGATACCCCCCAGGGCCAGTGCATATGCATATTCCACCTGATAGATGAAAACGGTAGAATCCTTAGCAACCAGCTGAGCATAGACTGATATGGCATCATTAATGTTTTCGCTGTTCACCAGTTCGCGGGCATTGTCCAGGGAGGCTATCCCGGTGAAGTGCGGTTTTACGGGCCTTAATACACGAACGGGCTGTTTTTCCGGAATGCGGCTATAGGTTTCCTTTTCACCATTTTCATACACTATCATGTTGACATTGCTTTTGGATATCAGGTATGATGGCCCATTGAGGTTACTGAATTTCTTGTATTCAATTTCCGTACTGCCAACTTTCAGTACTTTGGCCACAATGATGCTATTGTCGGAAGTGTAAATTTTATCCTGTGCCCGGCACACGAATGCACACGATGTCAACATCAACACACAACAAAAGATTCGTGCTGGAATGCCCGACGAAGTCTTGTGCCCTGTTTTTTGAGTCTTAATCATAGTGCTCATTTTAAGTGTTTGCTGCTTGCTCCTTACCTCTTACTTCTTATACTATATATTCATTTTTTCCTGGTAGGTGTATATGATATTGTCAATCAGATCATTCAAACGCTCATTCAGGCTGTTCTGAACATCAACCTTGTGTTGTTTAAGATAGGTAGCCAGTTGTTTTTTTCCTGAATCCATTTGATTGTAGACTAGTTTTCTTTCTTTTTCGAGGGATGATATTTGTTTCTTTAAAGCCGATATCTCGTTCTTGTAGGTCTTCGAGTTCTGTTTATATTCTTCCAGCTTACTTTTTAAAGGCTTTAGCTTGTTCGCCAGGTCGGTATCCTTCAATAAAAGGGGTGTTATCTTATTGTTCCAGTTGACAATGATTCCCTGTAATACGGTGTTTTCATTCTGATACCACACCAATAATCCGATAGCTGCTGATATATAACCAACATACTGATCATTGATTTTTTGTTTTATAAATGTAATGGGAACAGCATTTTCTCCATTTGCAGGATTAGAATTCGTTGAACTGACGAGGTTGGCTACATCATTGATTTTATTGCCCGTCAGATGGATCTTGCCGCTGCTGATCGTTTTCAGTTCCTTGGTTATTTTTGTACCACCAAGCATTAAGTTTGTTTTAAGTTGTTTGTATTTTCCACGGTAGTCCGACAATGTTTTTTTCATTAGGATGATATCCTGGGTATACGCTTTTGAATCAGCATTCTTTCGGGTGTTTAATTGCTTTTCCACATCACCGATCATGTGGTTCAACCGGTTCACTACTTCAAGTGAATCTCTTATCTGCCGGTCCCAACCTGTCAGAGTCCCAGTGAAGTTTTCAAATTCCTGTTTTATGAATAGTACCAATTCATTTACTGGTGCTACATAAACAAGGGCATTCAGTTGGATACTATCCTTGTCAGTAGTATTACTCATTGAAATTGAGGTAACAGATGGAATAACTGGAACAACTTCGTCAGTTTTCATTACAGTTGGAAGGTTTTGCACCTCTTGTAAGGAATCTTTTGATAAGGTGTCCGGAAGAATTGTATTTTTTTTGATAGTCCGTGAACTGTCAACTATAGTGGTGTCAGTTTTACTTGGAGCCGCTTTCGGTGCCTGAGTCGAGGTTTCAACAGGTGCTGAGGTCGTCGGAACGACTGCCGGAACTGCTTCCGGTGTAACTGATTGTGATCCGCTTGCCAGTTTCATAGCCTGGATGACCTGTGGAGAGACATGGGCATTTGTCAAAACCGCTACTGAGTCTGTACACATATTGAAATTCACAGCCGAGGCATTGATTTCGTCGAGGATTATATCGTCTGACAGGTTGGCTTTTGCCATCTTGATGATCGATGTATTTGTCAGCTTTTCCGGGGCCTGGGCGTGAGTAACACTCAGTGCAAATAGTACGGTAATTAAAATGCAGATTACTTTTTTCATGGCTGAATCTGATTATAGGGAAACATTTTGAGAATTTGTTCCTTGTTTTTTCGACACTTGTTTCATGGCTTTTATCACCGGGGAGGATACGTGCTGTCCGGCTAAAGCAATTAGGGAGTCTACGCTCAGGTTAAAATTCACTTTCGATGTGTTGATTAAATTGATGATGAATTCATCAGGAACCTTTTTTGATGCCAGGTCAATGACCACTGTGTTGGTAAGGGGTTCCTTTGTCTGGCGGATAGCTGAAATAATATCCCTGAACCGAAACTGTTCTGTCAGTTGATGCTCCATATTGACAATACGTACCAGGAATTTCTTTTCAGGGTTGAGCACTATCAATCCTCCGTTAAAGAATTCCAGCGTTCCACCTGCTTTGTCGGTAACCAGCACCCGGGATGTGTCTTTTATAGCGCAGACCATGTTGTCTGTCGAAAAGTAGATCCTGTTAGTCGACCTGTCGGCGGTCACTGATTGTATGATCTTATTCCCCGGTAATGATGCCAGGGCTTTCAGTTCTTTGTCTTTTAAATTGTATTGAAACAATGTATTTCCGGAAGCAAATACCAACCGGTTATCCAACTCTATGACTGACTCAATCGGGGAGGTAACTTCCAGGATTTTGGCATAATTGCCCCCTTGTGCTATGACATACAGTGCTTTGGTTGCTTTATCATGATTCCGGTCATATACGTACATGACCTTTTTGCCTGCACTGATTCCCATTCCGTTGCAGGGCAACGTATAAAGCCTGGAGAGCCTGCCCCGTGAATCAAAGCAACAAACATCCTTATCCCGGATGACCATTAATAAACTGTCTGGTGTAAATGCGAAAGCACCGATTTCGCCGGCTGTCTCCTTTCCAAGAGTACTCATGCCTCCCCAGCCTAGTAAATAGAACTGATGGGAGGTAGAGATCATAATGTGCCGGTGGCTTGAAACAACTATCGAATTGATAAAAGGTGACTGAGTATGAAGTGAATCAAGCATCTTGCCGGTCAGGAGTACTTCCAGGCGCAATGACGTGATTTCGGGCATGGCGGAGATGCCTACTGCCCAAAGGACGAAGATAAAGCCTGCCAGTATTTTCTTAAGAGGTTGCATAAAGCTTTATAATATTAATCGTTATTGATTGGTCGAATTGGGATGCCCCAGCATCCAGGCTGCTTTCGATATTTTCCCTAAAATGCCATCTCCATCACCTCCGTTGACTTCCCCACCCAGGTCTTTCGACTTTTCATTGGTCTTGTAGACTGATACGACCATTTCAGCAAACCCTTTGCTTCCACTGGCAGTTTCAAAAACTTTACTAATCGCGCCTTCCTTGACGTCCCCCGCGGCTTGATTCGCCAAATCGGGTGCACTTTCACTAAAAGCATTTACCAGCATGGTGGTGGTCGATGGAGGGGTCTTACCATCCCAAATATCCTTGATTCCTTTGGCATCTTCCGCCCAGATGTTTACGGCTACTATTCCTACATATCCAGCTTCTCCAGGCAGCCAGCCAACCGCTGTCACCGAAGCTTCCCTGGCCAGGTCAATCACCGGATGATCGTTATTCCCTGTGTTTCCCCCGTTTCCGCTACTTTCGGGAAGTGGGGGTATTCCTCCCTTGATCATCGGCTCAGGATGATACCATACCTCTGCCGACACAGGAAGTTGAACAACTTCTGGCTTGTTGTTTGTATTTGTTGGCGTGTTTTTTAATTCGGTAGGGTCTACAGTGCCTTTTTTGTTTCTCAAATCCACCGCACCCCCCGGATCCATATTTGAGTAAAGGTCCATCAGACTAGCATACAGGTTGTCGAATTTCATGTCTCCGGTCAGGGGAACGTCGTCAGGGGTGAGCTTGCTGTTTATTTCGTAGGGCAGCCCCAATGACTTCATCCGTTGCCAGTAATCTTCGATCCAGTCCTCCACTTCCCTGCTTTGATGGGAGGAATAGAATGCCTTTCCTTGCAGCAGGCCATCAATTAGTACGCTCTCGGGAGTCGGGAGTCCGTTTGTTCCGGTAGTCCCGGTTGAACCGACTTCTGACCCCATGCAGGGAGTACAGGTTACTGTGGTAGTACAATTGCCGTCCCAGGTTGACCAACCGGTACCGCTCATGTTTATATCGGCTTGTCTTTGCGCTTCACATGCAGCCTTTGTGTAAAATTTAATTCCTGATAATAGTGGGACGGGAATACAGCCGGTCCCTGACTGATGTGCAGTTGCTGTGTATGTCCATTGTGCTTGTCCGGCCAGGGCGATCGACAAAAACAGGATAACCAGGGTCGGTTTCCGCTTTGCAAAAAAGTATGAGGAAAGGTCTTTCATACTAATCAGACTTAAAAAGTTTCTCCGGAACTCTCTTGTTGCAGCACTGAGCGAAATCGTTGTCAGGGTCGGAACGGCCTTAAAATCGATCAGTCTTTCATAAAGAAAGTTATTCGATGCAAATATATATAATAATTAATCATACATCACAATTATTATACAGTTATTTTGCTATATATTTTAAAAAAACTTATTTATGCGGTAAATACAGGCTTTAATGTTATCTTGTGGTAAATAATAAAGCTTTTTATTAACATAATAACTATTTACCTCAATGCGAATCGTCCAAACCTCAAAGCGTACGAAGTACCTTTGAGCGTTTTCGTAAATGCAGGAGTGAAGAAAACTCTTTGGGTACTTGGGACTCAACAGGGTTAGAGAATTTTCTTGAAATGCAGCACAAAGAAAACGCTTTCGTGTCCTACGGACGACGAAAGGTTTGCCTAATCATTGATTTGTAGTAAGCATGGGTAAAGGTTAAACCTGACAGCGTCGAAGACCTGTCAGCGTTAAAAGCAAACCAGTCACCGTTTAAATAAAAATCTTACGTCATCTTAGCCGGAGCTCCTACAAAACAAGTATTGGCAGGTAATGTTTCGCTTTTCATTAATACCGACAGCGGTTCAAGCACCGAGTTGTCTTCCATGACTGAGTCGTACAGCACCACTGCCATGCCTCCCACACTGCAACCTTTTCCGATGTTGACATGCGACATCTTTATGACCCGGTCCTCGAACAGGTGTGTCTGGAGTGTGCAATTATCGTTTAATGCCGAATGATCGTCAATCCTTACCAAATCGAATTCGGTGATCTGTGTCGTGTAAAGGCAAACCCTCTTCCCAATCTTACAACCCAGGAGTCGCAATGGGTACTTGATAAAAGGCGTACCGGTGAGAATATTCAGGAAGAACAACACCAGGAAGTTTTCGTAGATACCCGTTATCAACTCGCTTCGCCATACATAATTGCTCCAGAGCGGCTTTTTGGCAGGTTTGTATTTTCCGATGATCATCCATTTCAAGAGTACCGTGATCAGTACTGCCACCACCGAGGCAGCTACATACAGGAAGGGGAAATAACCCAGCAGTTCCCATAAATCCTTTTGAACCTGAAGGTACGAAACCGCATTGGTGATCAATGATGCCAACAGGATAAAAAGAGAGGTGGGTAGCGTTACCCTGAAAAACTCTATGCAATACCTGAGGAAAATCAATTTATTACTGGGTCTATAGGTTTGTTCAGATGAAAAGTCATGGTTGACATCCCTTTTGGGTAAATATACCGCCGGAGATCCAAACCAGGAAGTCCCGTTTTTAGCAGGAAGGTCGCTGTCGCTCATTTTTGAAAGTACCCCTACCAGTACATCATTTCCCAGTCGTGTACCTGGACTGATCACTGCACTGTTGCCAATAAAGGTGCGATTACCGATGCGGGTCTTGGCAATGGAGATAAATCCGTTGCGCACATGGCTTGCCCCTATGGATACCGAATCCGCCAGAAAGCATTCATCCCCGGTTACCAATAAGTCAGGTGAAATAAACTCCACGGTAGATATCTCCACGCGTTTCCCCATTTTGACCCCCAGCATGCGGAACCAGATCTTTAAGTACAAGGTTGTATAGAGAGTCCCAATCACTTGGAGGCTGAGCTTCATAAGTTGGTCGAAGAACCATTTCTTGTAATAGAACAAGCTGTCGATGGGATATTTCCCTTCCTTGATATTTCCCAGCAACACCCATTTCAGCAAGGTGATAATAACGGTAAGCAATACAACGAAGGATACTCCAACCCCGATGGTCAACCATAGGAAATGGTAACCCTGGCTCGAATAATCCAGGTGGGTGATAAGCATCATTCCCGGAAAATAAGCTACCATCGTAATGAGTGGAATCAGGAAAATGCTCAGGAAAAATAATACCGTGTTGCTTGGCGACCAAAGTTTCTTTGTTTCCTTTAACTGATTCATGCTAATCTTCACTGCCGGCGAACCACCCCAGTTTTCATTTTCGGGGATAACACCTCCTTCTGGAATCAGGGTCAGGTCTTCGATGGATGAATTCTTTTCCATCTTAGTGTTCTGCGACAGGCAGCAACGGGTTCCCACAAAGGCATTATCAGCAATGTCAATGCTCCCAATGGTCAGGTACCCATCCGAAATGGTATATCCGCGCAGGTGCGAATCGGTGCAAATGCTCACGTTGTCACCCACTGTGAGTAAATCATAGGAGGAAATAGCTGAGGTGTTGATATAGGTATTTTTGCCCACTTTAGCTCCTGCCAGCCGTAGGAATGCATTCATCAGGTTAGTGCCTGTAAAGTAAGTGATGGGGCAAATGTTGATTACTTTGTCCACAATCCAGAACCTGAAATAGTAACTCCCCCAGAGTTTATACTTTCCCGGTTTGATCCGTCCGATCACCACCCACTTAAAAGCAATGGCAAATCCCGTAAGTATAGGCAGCAGGGCAAAATACATGAGCAACATCTTCCACAAGGAATCCCATACGCCAAGTTCTGCCTGATAGTAATAGGAATACACAAAGAACGGTCCCAGCCACTCGAGCCCGAAGAGTAATATCAGGAAGAAAAGTGATATCCCCTGAAAAAAAGTGCAGGTGTAATAACTTAACCTGGAAGCAGTGTGAATATCCCGCTCCTTTTTAGGTTTCTCCTTTTTGGAAGGCTGATTTTTTTCCAACTCACGGGCCAGGTCGCTGAGTATAGGATGTTTATAAACGTCGACCACCGACATGTTTTCGAACATGTGTTGTTCCCTCATTTCCGAGACTACCAAAGCCGCCAGTAGGGAATGTCCGCCCAATTCATCAAAGAAGTTATCGTCCATTGAGATATCTTCCCGGTCGATATTTTTAGCAATAATCCTCACCATCTCCTTTTCCAATTTTGTGGATGGTGGAATGATTTCTTTGTGCTCACTGAAAGTAAGTGGTGTCTTTGGAGCGGGCAGTTTCTTCCGGTCTATCTTCTGACTGGAGGTCATGGGCAATGATTCCACGGTGTCCAGGGTGGAGGGAATCATATAATAGGGTAATTTCAGGCGTAACAAGGCGGTAATACCATCCCGCAGTATTTCTTTATTTTCTTTTTTTACCACGTAGGCCGCAAGTTGCTGCGTACAGGCATCCAGGCTTACGGCGGCTGCCTGCACTCCCTGGCATTGCATCAAGAGCCATTCTATTTCCGAGAGTTCCACCCTGAATCCACGTACTTTTACCTGGGCATCCGCCCTTCCGATAAAGATGATCTCACCGTTTGCCGCCCGCTTTGCCAGGTCGCCCGTGCGGTAATAGCGTTCCACCGAACCTTTGTACCGGTCGGTTTCAATGAATTTCTGTGCCGTAAGTTCTTCCCTGTTCAGATAGCCCCGTGCCACACTCTTACCACCGATAAGAATCTCCCCTTCTATTCCTTCAACGGCCAGTGCTCCCTGTTCATCCACAATCACAATATCATATCCCGGCAATGGAAGTCCAATAGTCACCGGTTCCTTCGCATTTAAAACCTGGTAGGTGGCGATCACTGATGCTTCGGTAGGTCCATATGTATTGTATACCATTTTGCCCGGTCCGCACCAACGGTTGGCTACGTCCGAGGAACAAACTTCTCCGCCGAATATCAATATCTTCAATCCCGGTATGTCTTCCCTGACCATCGATAACAGGGTGGGGGTGCACGACAGGAAACTAATGTTCAATTCATTCATCATCGACGAAAACCGGTCTCCCGAACGCATGATCTCGAAGGTACCGATCACCAGGGTGGCACCCACCGAGAGCGGTACCCATATTTCTTCCACCGAAGCATCAAAGGCTACCGAGAATCCCTGCAACGCACGGAATGTATGGTCAATAGGATAAATCTGCAAGGCACCCTGAATATAATTCACCACGTTCCGGTGCTCCAGCAGTACGCCCTTGGGTTTTCCGGTAGTACCCGAAGTATAGATAATGTAACACAGGTTGTCTGTGCTGCGTAGGATACCGGTTGGTTTGCTATCGGGATAGTTGACGGTTTCTTCCAACTGATAGTCAATATTGAACACCTTGTCATTGTCTAACTTTGAACCGATGCAATGAAGTATGCTGTCTGAAGAAATAATCAGTTTAGCCCCCGAGTCTTCCATAATATACTTCACCCTGTCGGCCGGTATTTCAGGGTCCAGGGGAATGTAGGCAGCACCTGCTTTTAAAACTGCCAGCATGGCAATGGGTACAAATGCACTCCTAGGAAGTAGGATTACTACCTTGTCCTCGGTCGAAATACCTTTCGATTGGAGGTAATGGGCAAGCCTGTTGGCCTTGCGGTCAGCTTCGTGATACGTGATGCGGGTATCGCCTTGTTCTATGGCAATAGACTGAGGATACTGAAGGGCAGCATTTTCAAAAAATGAATTCAGGTACATAGGATGTGGGCAGCTTATCAGATTTAGGATGTTGGGTGTTTTTATACAAGTGAGTTCAGTATTCAAATTCATTTTATTTAGATTCATTTTTTTAAACGGAAAGAAAGTGTGAGTAACGAAATTTTTCCTGTTTTCCTGTATTCTCAAATTACTATTAACCTTATTTTAGTTCAACTACCAGAGTTGCATTGAACGACCTATTCTTAAAGATTTAACGATTTAGACCACTTGCAGGGGCAAAGGTTTAATAGGTAAACAATTTTTTAGACAAACCTCATAACTACAAAAATCTATATTCAAACCTCAAGTCATACAATGTCCCCTTGACCGTTTCTTAAAGCAGCAAAGAAGACTCTTTTGGGTAATCCGTTCGCCAAAAGTCTCGTCCCCGGAACTAAGTCTATCCATAGTCATGTAACTATTCATCCTATATTAAATGAAGGTTGAATGGGAGTTTTGTGAGGGTTGAATGAGGGTTAGGAGAGGCGCACCTCATTGAACCCTCACTGAACCCTCACTGAACCCCCTCTAAAATATGGATGGAATATGGACCTGTATAGAACAGACAACGGATGCATCTGAAGTAAATCCGAGCGAAATAAAATGAATGAATAGGGATGAAGATTTCTAACCAGATTTTTTGATTCAGGTTTGTTGAAAAAGGAATGAAGTTAAAATAAAATGTGTAATTTTGTAATGATTATCAATCAGAAAAGTCTTACTAAAACCGGAACGTTCGTAATTCTTTTTGAATTTTTGAATTTTAGGATATTAAGGTTTCTAACGGTTTTTAAAATAATCATTCAAAAAACAGAGTATGCGAAAAAGTGTTCTTATTGTCAGTTTGCTGTTATTTGCCCTGATGGGATATTGCCAATCGAACCGGGTAAAGAATGAGATTTTGAATTACAATGATTCAAACGTGGAGTTTATTACCAAGGGTCGCCGGTATCTGATTGACAAACTAATGGATGGGGATATGGCGAAAGTGAAGGAGATCAAGAATGCTCTTTTACTCAATGAAAATGATAAATACCTGACTTTCTATCCGTATGAAATCAGGTTGATATTATACCTGACCGGTGATTATGACGAACTGCTATACACGGTCAATTCTTTTGATGCTATCAAAGCCGATCGAATGAGGCTGGCGATAAAACCAACCCAGGATAATTTGATGGAGAACCTGATGGCAACCTTACATAAAAAAAGAACGGCGATTGAAACCAACATCAGTGCGCAGGTGACAAACCCGGAGAACAGGGACTTCCTGATTATGAACCTGCATTATTTGATGGCTACCAAAGATAATCCCGATATTACCAGGGAGGAACTGAATGCGGATGCGGATAATTTTCTGTCGAAACATTCGGGTAGCAAGTATGTTCCCTATACCCGGCAGTACATCCGGTACAAAATGGTGAAGTCGAACTGGGGCTACGGGTTTGAAATGTTCTCGGGCTACGGGCTTTTTACCCATAACCTACGCGATAAATTCGCTGATAACATTCCATTTGGGGTTGCCTTCGATGTAAGCTATAAAAACCTGACGCTTTACCTGAGGGACTATATTGGCATTGGGAGCACACATCAGGACATTGCTCTGGACGGGGTGGTGTGGCCCAACAATACCAAAGCCAACACGATTATACCCGAAGCCAGCCTGGGATACAGGATACCCACAAAAAACCGCTTTCAGTTTGCGCCCTTTGCAGGAATAGGGGGACTGGATTTCTCACCAACCGACAACCAAAAGACAGAAGGTTATTACAATAAGGCAAGTGATATCAGTGCCTTTGCTTATATCGCAGGGTTGAACCTGGATTTTCGGTTGGGAAAGACCAGCGGTGGCGTGCCACTGGTTTCATACAACGAAGAAGGTTATTGGTTTATCCGGGTCAGGTATGCTTATGTGATGCCAAAATTCGGGAATAGTTATTCCGCTTTCGAGGGGAATATGCATTACCTTACAGTGGGAGTCAGTGTTTTCGGGCGGAAGTTGAAGAGGGAGTATTGAGGAAATACATTTTCACGTCATATGAATGGCAGTTTAATCATCATTGTTTAAACTCTAACTGAATTGAATTGTTTCAATTACATGAATACTAGATAAATATTTAGACTAAGAAGAACCAAGAAGTATGGGGTTGTACTTAAAAACAATAGGGTTTCGTTCTATGAAAAGATAAAGAGCCCTTTGGGTAATAAAAAAGAGATATATGGAAAATGTGATTGTAGGCATTGGTGAAATTCTATGGGATGTTTTTCCAAAGGGAAAAGTGATGGGTGGTGCGCCGGCTAATTTTGTATACCATGCTTCCCAGTTTGGATTGGAAGGATATGCGGTCAGTGCCATTGGGAATGATATGCTTGGGCTGGAAATAATAGAGAGTCTACAGGAAAAGGAATTGAATTACCTGATTGAAAAAACTCCTTTCCCGACCGGAACAGTTCATGTGACCCTGGATAGTATGGGAACGCCGAAATACGAGATCACCGAGCATGTGGCATGGGATAATATTCCTTTTACGACAGAGATGGAAGCATTGTCCCGGAGAACGAAGACCGTATGTTTCGGGACGTTGGCGCAGCGAAGCAAGGTGTCGCGGAATACCATCAATCGTTTCTTAGATACAATGCCAACAGATGCCTATAAAGTATTCGATATCAATTTACGTCAGCATTTTTATACCCGGGAGTTGATAGAATACTCCCTGTTGCGTTGTAATATCCTTAAAATTAATGATGACGAATTATCAATTGTCGGACAGTTGTTTAACTGGATAGATAAAACCGAATTGCAGATGAGCCGGATGTTATTGGAGAACTACGAACTCGAAATGGTTGTTTTGACTAAAGGAGCTGTTGGGAGTTATGTTATCACTAAAACGGAGACATCCTATAAAAAAACGCCACTGATTGTTGTTGCCGATACCGTGGGGGCTGGTGATTCGTTTACTGCTTCGTTTATTGTGTCATTGCTGAACGGGAAAAGTATTGAGGAGGCGCATCAATTCGCCGTGGAGGTATCTGCTTTTGTATGCACCCAGCATGGGGCTATGCCATTGTTGCCGGATGAATTGATACAGGCAGCGACAGAATAATTATATATAATTGGAATCATATATCAGGGTTTTGCTCTATGCAAAGGTAAAAAGCCCTTCGGACAAGGGACAATTTATCTTAGACCATGAAAGGAGAATTTGCCCTTTGACCAGGAAGAGCCTTTTTAATCAGATTTGGCGGCTGTATCATATTTCACACTCCATGCCTTATATTCTACCGGGGTCATCTTTGCCAGTTTCTGAGTAACAAAGGCAGTCATCGCCCATATCATCTTGTCATCCTGGATAGGCTTGAAAGCGGGCATACTGGTCATTTTTATACCATTCTTAATGATCCAGAAGAATTCCAGGGCTGCATCTTCTTCACCATGCTTATATAATTCAGGAGGCCTGGGGTACAATCCTTCCACCATTTCATTGGGTTTCACACCCGGGGCTGCATGACAGGAAACACACATTTCATTGTAATGCTTAAAACCTGTAATAATCATATCAGGATCTTTCAGGTTTGCGGGCACTACATTTTCTTTCATTCTCCTGTTTATAGAATTATGAGTTGTCATTCCGATAATTGCCCGGGTGAGCCTGTTGTGCGGTGTAAGTTGGCTTATATCGTACGAACCGGATGAGATGTAAATAAATGATCCGACTATTAACACTGCCAGCAAGACAACAAGGGTGATAAGAACTTTTTTCATAGTGCTTATTTTTAATTTGTATGAATATCAATATATAAATGTTTCATTTAAGTAAATAGTTCATTTTATGAATGAAATTATATCTTCCATATCATAGGGAGTTGCCCTATGCAAGGGTAATAAGCCCTTTGGACAATGCGATTAAAATAAGCTATGTAACAAAATGATTATTTTTCCAAATGTGACTTTACGTTTGTCAAAAAACCATCCATAAAGTCGAGGGATGAATCCATTAATAAATTCAATTGAAGTTTACAGAAGCTTGATTAGATGTCTTTTAAGCGAATGAAAAAGCTGAAAAACAGGAGTCGGGGAATGTTTAACAAGAGAAATGAAAATAATTACAGACAGGGTATTGTCTATTAAAATAATATGTCTATCTTTGCAACCCATTTTGGA
>CAIYOZ010000441.1 GCA_903927945.1 uncultured Bacteroidales bacterium
ATGCCGGTTCGATCCCGGCTCTGGGTACGGATAACCCCTCTTAATCATATGATTTTGAGGGGTTTTTCTTTTTATGAGTAACAAGATAGTAACAAAGCTCGGATCAATATGCGAATAAAAATAAAGCACTTGCAGACATATTCCGCAAGTGCTTTTTTGAATGTAATATAATATGACACGAAATTAGTAGAGACTCTTCTTACCTTCCAATGTGTCGTGATTGTTTTTAGGGTCTTTCCAATCTATTTTCTGAGTAGGGTCGATGCCGTTGATATATTTCTCTGCATTCGTATACCCATCGCCATTCATATCGCTGTTAGCAACTGACGGATCGTTAATATCTAATCCAAATTTCTTTTTCCAGGCATCAGGTATTCCGTCACCATTCGTGTTTTTGTAAGGTTTCCCTTTGTATTCCGGATAACCGCCCACTTGACTTACGTCGGTGATGATCCCTTGTTTGTAAGTATCTATCGGCAACCTACGTTGTTCACATTGATAATAATCGCGGCTATCGGCTTTTTTGTCATAATAGACTTCACCGGTACGTACTTGATGAATAATACGTTGATCAACGATGTCTTGTTTGGGCAAAGTGGCTCCGGCATTATCCAACACAAAATCATACGATTCTTTTGCTGTCATGATCGGAAACTGAGGCATGATGAAAGGTTCATTCATATGTATGGACGGAAAATAGTTCTTTTCTGCATCTTCCTGGCTAATTTCATTAGACTTCAAGTCTCTTAGCTGAACTCCTCCACTCCAATTATCTTTCGTTACCTGTTCATTTCCCTCAACAACATTTCCGGTAACATACATTCTTCCAAATACAGGACTATCAACTTTGCCGCGTCCCTGAATTTGAGGTTCGATGATACGGTGATCTATTAAAGCATTTTTAGGTGTTGCAGGCCCCGGTTTATAGTAGTTGTTGATGATGTTAAATAAAGCAGTATAATCGCCACCATCAACGGTACGATTAACCCAGTTGTAAATTACATTATTAGCAAAATTAAAGATACCATTCCATCCGATGGATGGATTTCGACTGGTATTGTTTGCCCAAAGATTCCGCATAAAAGTACAGTTTTCTCCTCCCAGTGTACTTCCGAAAGCATGGTTATAGGTATCCAAGGCCTGAGCCGAAATAGTATTCTGGATAGTTACATTTACGGTAGGTAGTTTATCTTGTGGGCGACCATTCCTTGGATCGAACATGTGGCGATAGAACGATATATTTTCATCAAGTCCCCAAGAGCAGGAACAGTGGTCGATAATAATATTTCCGATAGGGTCACCTCCAAAGCAGTCATCGCGACGGGCTGCGTTGGTCTCTCCTCTACGAAAACGCATGAAACGAACCACCACATCATGTGTATTAGCCCATACTGTTTCACCAGCAATACATATCCCGTCTCCGGGAGCCGTTTGCCCTGCAATGGTAATGTAGGGTGCACGGATAATAACAGGAGTTTTCAAATGAATAATACCGGCAACATTAAAAACTATAATACGGGCTCCGCCTGTTTCACATGCTTCACGAAATGTTCCCGGGCCAGTGTCACCAAGACTTGTGACCACGATCACTTTTCCGCCTCGCCCTCCAAACGAATAGGCACCGCCACCCATTGCTCCCGGAAAAGCAGGTATCTTTGCCTGTGGAAGATCGGTAGGACGGGCAGCCCAATTAATATAAGGTTTCCCTTTTTTAGCTTCTGCCTGAATTATCGGTAGCGCTTTTTCCCAGGCAATATCCGAAAGACGTTCACACTCTTTCATCCGGACATCCGATGCCCGTTGAAGACTGTCAGTTAATATCTTTGGTTTTTTTTCGCGTGCACTCGCGTTTTGTGATATTATCATTGAGGATAATAATGCAAATACAATAATCCGGGTCTTCATAAATTGAAACATTTTATAAATTAATAATGATAAGCTTTAAGTACTTGGAACAATATAATGTTCTAATTCGAATCGCATAGAACCACATAGCAAGAACACATAGCAACACATAGTTTAATATGAAAAAACAGAGAAAACCTAGCTTGATTTAGCATCCTA
>CAIYOZ010000442.1 GCA_903927945.1 uncultured Bacteroidales bacterium
TCGCGGGAGTCCAAGCCCGTTAAGCAAACCTCCTTCAATTTATGAAGGTGTCGAATGGACTGATAATGATGGCAATTTTTGGATTTATGGCGGAGAAAGTTCCACAGCTTTTTTGAATGATATGTGGAAATATGATGTAAACACAAACATGTGGACTTGGGTGAGTGGTTCTGGTGGAATTTCTGATCAAAGGCCTTTTTATGGCATAAAGGGAGTGGCGTCGTCACTTAATACACCTGGCGAAAGACTTGAAAGTATGTCGTGGAAAGATAGTCATGGCAACTTTTGGTTATTTGGTGGAGTCGGATATTATGATATCGGTGGAGGATCAGATTATAATGATTTATGGATGTATAATATTACAACAAATTTGTGGACATGGATGAAAGGTGACTCTTTAGATAGATATCGCAATGTCGGTGATGCAGTTTATGGGTCCCAGGGAATTGAAAATGCTTCAAGCAAACCCGGATTTATGGAAGAAATAGATATAACCTGGGTGGATGATGATGATAATTTATGGATGGTAGATTGGAAAGGGTGCTTGTGGAGATACCGGGTTCAAACAAACAACTGGACTTGGATGAAGGGAGATACCACGGGAAAAACTATTTATGGCCCAAAAGGTATCCCATCACCGAGCACAACACCTGGGTTGTCCTTTTTTGCTTATACGAGATGGAAAGATTCAAAGGGATTTTTTTGGTACTATTTTTATGAAGATTTTGTACCTGTTAACAAAGTTCTTTTTAAATATGATATCAGCACCAATTTGTGGACAAGGGTCTGGGGGGATACGAATGGAATCTATAATTCTCGTTATGGGGAATTTCTATGTGATACCATAGCTAATGGTGATAATGAAAAGGTAATACCATACGGACGTTTTGAAACAAGAGCATGCTGGATTGATAATGAGGATAATTTATGGATGATGGGGGGAGGAGGCAGTAATGCTGAAGGTGGCGGTAAGTATTTTAATGATCTGGTTTATTACAGCACGCAAAAAAATGTATGGTTGTGGGCTGGCAATGATACTATAGCAGACATGGATGCTGTTTACGGAAGTATGGGTATTGCTGATATTGATAATAAACCTTCCGCAAGGAATGGTGCATTGCCATTTAAAGATAAAAATGGTAACCTATGGTTGTATGGCGGCGAAAAGACTAATCTTGCATTGTACCTTACGAATTATTACGGAGACCTATGGAAATATACGATGAATAATGGTATCCCTCCGTGTGATGGAAATTATGAGGTTGAAGATTATGCTGATAACACAAAAATCATTATTTCCCCAAACCCCGGTTATGGAATGTTTGTGGTAGAAAGCGGGGCTTTTATTGATCAAATTAAAGTGATAGATATCTTAGGCAATGTAGTATTTGACAAGGAAATATCATCAAAACAGTTCAGCTTTGAATTGGATAAACCGGGAGTCTATTTATGTGTTTTTATATCGGGGAGTAAATCTCTGATAAAAAAAATAGTTGTTATTTAAATGGAATGATATTATTTTTATCCCCTGAAACGGTTCATACAACAAAACAATTTCAGAGGGCACCTTAGCATGGTTTATTAAAATTCTAAAACTGTTTTCATATTCTTCATTAGTACAAAAGCGGATTGAAGTAAAAAGTTAAAAAAGATGTTGCTATTTCAATAGATTATTATTAAATTTGCATGAAATATCATACATTAACTATTAATATAGCACTTAATGAATGAAATATCAGACAAAAATATCATAGCAGCAAGTGATATTGCTTTATTGGGAACTATAGGTTCTTTTATTAAACATCACCGTGTACTTCAAAATAAAACCCAGATTCAACTTGCAGAAGAATCCGGCATAGTCCGCTCTACATTAAGTTTGTTTGAAAGAGGCGAAAATACAAGCATATTAGTATTGATTCAGCTATTGAGAGCCTTAAAACTTTTGCCACTTCTACAGGTTTTTCAGGTAACACAGCAAATCAGTCCCATTCAATTAGCAAAATTAGAGAAGGCAAAACGTATCAGGGCAAGTGGTAAAGTTAAAAATGAATCCAAACCAAAATCTGAATGGTAATGGCAAATACTGCTACTGTAAAAATCTGGGGTAATAATGTCGGTGCGGTTGCATGGGACGATACTACCGGCGTTGGTTCTTTTGAGTTTGACCCTGCTTTTATTAAAACCAATTGGGATATTGCTCCAATAAAAATGCCTCTTGCCGATGCAAATGGCCGCATATTTTCTTTTTCTGAACTAAGAGACTCAGCAGCATTTAAAGGATTACCCGGTTTGCTTGCTGATTCGTTACCTGACAAATACGGAAATGCACTTATTAATGCATGGCTGACCAGGCAAGGTCGCCCTTCTGACAGCATAAACCCTGTCGAAACTCTTTTATTCATTGGGAAACGTGGTATGGGTGCGCTGGAATATGAACCTCCTGATCTCAAAGGTGTGAATACAGCTACAAAAATTGAAATTAGCGATCTTGTTCAGGTGGCAAATGATATACTTACAGGCAGGAAGGATTTTTCTATTAAGCTGTCTGAAGATGATAGAAAGTCTTTACTGGCAATATTGAAAATTGGAACTTCGGCAGGAGGTGCAAGGGCAAAGGCTGTTATAACTTATAATCCCTTAACGCAGGAAATAAGAAGCGGACAAGCCGATGCTCCCAAAGGGTTCTCGCATTGGATTATTAAATTTGATGGCGTAACCGATAGCCAGTTTGGGGCATCATATGGGTATGGCCGTGTTGAAATGGCATACCACCTGATGGCAAAGGATGCAGGAATTGAAATGACAGAATGCCGTTTGTTGGAAGAAAACGGGAGAGCTCACTTTATGACCCGTAGGTTCGACCGTGACACTGATGCGGGCAAGATACATGTACAGAGTTTTTGTGCATTACAGCACTATGATTTCAATGATGTTAACTCGTACAGTTACGAGCAACTTTTTGAAACCATGCGTTTGCTTGGGTTGCCTTATCCACAGGCAGAGCAATTGTTCCGGTGTATGGTATTTAATGTTATTTCCCGGAATTGTGATGATCACACAAAGAACTTTGCTTTTTTAATGGATAAGTCCGGTGTATGGAAACTTTCACCTGCTTTTGATGTATGTTATTCTTATCGCCCGGAAAGCGTCTGGGTTAGCCAGCA
>CAIYOZ010000443.1 GCA_903927945.1 uncultured Bacteroidales bacterium
ATGATTAAAAATCGGTTGAGAGATTTGATTCAGAATATACCTTAAACCTTTTATCAAATTTAATGTTATAACGTCAGAAATGAGAAGATTAGACGAGACAAAACAGATATGAGTTACTGAATGAACTAACAAACTAATCAGGATGATAAGATATAATTACGTTGGAATTATTTTCCTATTCATAACGTTATTATCAGGTTCTATACAGGCTCAAATACGTGTCAGTGGACAGTTAAAAGATTCGAAGAATCACCCCATACCCTATGCCAGCATATCCATTGAAAATACGATTGATGGGGCCACTACTGATTCATTGGGTCGGTTTTCATTTAAGACACGGGAAAAGGGTATGCGTATACTCTTGGGAACCTATATTGGATATGAAACTAAAAAGGATACCATCATCATTTCCGGGAATAATATAGTACACAATATGCTACTAAATGAGAAGCCAATACCCATTCGTGAAGTAGTTATCACCGCCGGGGCATTTGAAGCGAATGATGATCAAAAAACTGCTATACTTAAGCCTTTGGACATTTACACAAATGCAGGTGCTGGTGGTGATATAGCAGGCGCTATTCGGACTTTACCGGGTACTCAGGCACAAACTAACCAGACAGGACTTTTTGTTCGTGGTGGCGATGCCAGTGAAAGTGATTTCATAGTAGATGGCATGGTTGTTCAGAATCCCTTTTCAAGTAATGTACCCGGAGTATCCCAACGAAGCAGGTTCATGCCTTTTCAGTTTAAAGGGATATCATTCAGCAGCGGAGGTTACAGTGTCAGGTATGGTCAGGCTTTATCGTCAATATTGGAATTGAATACAATGGATCTGGCTGAAAAGTCAACTCTGAATTTCTCTGCCGGAGTAACCGGAGTAGAGTTGTCTGAAACTGTCAGATGGAATAAATCATCTGCAGAGATTACCGGACATTACGATAACATCTCACCTTTTCTGAGTCTGGCAAAAACTAATTTCCGTTTTTTTCAGGTACCTGTGGGAGGCGGTTTCTCAGCAAAATATGTGTTGGTATCTTCCGATAAAGATCTTTTAAAGATATTCCTGAAATATGATATCAGCTCAAGTGGCACTAATGTTCAAAACCCTTACTCCTCAGATTTAGTTTATTTTCCATCATCTGCTGATTCAATTATTGGTTTTGGTCTAAAAAACTCAAATCTTTATTTTAACAGCACTTACCGGCATTCGTTTGATAAATTGATTTTTCGTACAGCAATATCCGGAAGTACCAATAAAGACGATATCAACTGGGGATATATTCCCGGGAACAACTACGACTGGAGAGTCCAATGGAGAGGTGAAATCTTGTACAATTTAAACGATCGGTTAAATTTATCGGTGGGCAGCGAACTTCAACGCTACCACTTTAATCAGATATTTTCGGTCTTAAGTTCAGGTTTTAACGAATTTATTGCAGCAGGATATGCCGAGATGGAATGGAAACCTTTTTCGGGACTTGCTATCAAACCGGGCATACGATATGAACATAGTACCCTGCTCCATAAAGATAATGCGGCACCACGCCTTGCAATGGCCATAGGAACCGGAAATTATAGTCAAATATCCATAGCAACAGGATTGTTTTATGAAGATCCGGATAAAAAATACTTATTCTCCGGATATCGTCCTGACTTTCAAAATGCTGTACATTACATTGCCAATTACCAGTGGATGAAAAGTGACAGGACTTTTAGAATTGAAACCTATTATAAATTATATAATCAACTCGTGTTCGAGAACCTGGATAATTCTGTGAAGTATGATGCAAATCCTTACCGTTTTATACCGTTTGGTGAAAACATTGATAATTCGGGAAGCGGCTATGCCCGTGGTGTGGAAGTGTTCTGGCGGGATAAGGCGTTGATTCACAATTTCGATTATTGGATATCCTATAGTTATATTGACTCTAAACGTCTTTATCAGAATTTTAGATCAAGCGTTACGCCCAGTTTTGTAGCAAACAATAATTTAAATGTGTTAGTCAAATATTTTATTGATCCATTACAAATCAATGTGGGTGCTTCGTATACCTATGCTAGCGGAAGACCTTTCTATAATCCGGATTTCAATGTAAAGACCTCCCCCGATTACCATGATGTATCTTTCAACATGAGCTATTTGACCACCATTGGAAAGTATTTCGGAGTCGCTTATATGAGTATTGATAATTTGCTGAATACAAAAAACATCTATGGTTATCAATTTTCTCCGGATGGCACTTCACATGCTATTGTACCTGCATTATACCGTTCTATTTATGTAGGTTTTACGATATCACTCACACAGTTTACCAAAGAAGAATTATGATTAAAAAAGTACATGTATTTGTAAATCAACAATTAATAAATAAAATAAGTATGAAAAATCTGACATTTATATTCACTGCCAGTTGCATTTTACTGGCATTACCTGTTAATTCACAGGAGAATAAGATTGACACGATCAAAAGTAATTCAACCGAACTTCAACAATTTAAGGAAGACTTAAAATCAAGTGTCGCTGATTTCGATTCTGCCAGGAGCACAAATGATCTTGTTTCAGCGTGTAATAGATTGGGATTGATTGCAAAGAAATACAACGATCAATGGGCAGCAAATTATTATGCTTGCTACAGCCTGACAATACTATCGTATATTGAAAAGGATACAAAGAAAAAAGATGCCTACCTTGACGTAGCTGAAGTGTATTTAAATAATGTAAAGAATGAATATAAAACGGAGTATGATGAGTTGTATGTTTTGACAGCCATGTATGATAATGCCCGATTGGCAGTGCAACCGGCAACTCGTTATAAAAAGTTCGGAGATTTGTTTAATGAGAATATTGAAAAAGCGAAATCATTGCAACCCAACAATCCGAGAATTTATTATCTGAAAGGCAATAGTGTTTATTACACTCCTAAAATGTTTGGTGGTGGTGCCAAAAATGCGTTGTCTTATTTCGAAAAAGCTGACCCTCTCTTTAAGAATGAATCGAAAGATGATATCTTTAAGCCTTATTGGGGTGAAAAACAAAATAATCAAATGATTAAAAAGTGTAAGGCAGAAATCAAATAAGACTTCTAAAGTTTGCCAAGCTTATATTTTTGAACAACTTTTTCAAGTTGTGCATCTTCACCCAGGGAATCGTACTGTAATTTCATATTTTCGTGAAACAGTAATCCTACTCCATACCAAAAGGTAGCCGGAATAGCACCCTTATAGGTTTTTATAAGACCGTAAGCTGTTTGGTTGGTCTCACGGGCAATCAGTTTCAACAACAATTTACCCTGAGAAGTTGACATATTCCGGACGTCTTTTTCAAATTGAGCAAACAATTCTTTTTCAGTTTGTTTTATAAGCCTTCTTTTTTCCCTGCCATCTTTTATGGTTGCAAGTTGCTTGTTCAATTTTGTAATAATCTCCTTTGTTTTTTGAACATAGGGATACACAACTTTCAAACTTAAGATTGCCCGGTAATTATCAAAATAGAACTGCTGGTCTTCGAATTGTTTTTGTGCATTATCGGCCAGCATTTTTTGGGCATTTTGATTATCTGGTGGTTGAATCTTATCTTTGGAAAGCGTATCTTCCGGTATAGAATTCTTTAATTCATCGATTATTTTTTTTAATTCGGCAACCTTAACCGAATCAACTTTGGCAGGCATCACACTCTCTTCCTGATCAGCAGGTTCTTTTTCTATTTCCTCTGAAATTGCCGAATGATGAGAAGGAGATTCCTTCACCGATTCCTCTGAAGTTTTTTGTGTATTGGTAGGCGATTGCATGGGAGCTTCGTCCAATAATTCTTGCTGGAATTGAATAGCCAGTTGCTGATCGGCTAGTTCATCAGCATCTTTAGAAGTTGAATCTCCAAATGGTTTGATACAAAGCAGTAAAATGAGCAATCCCAAAAATGCAATCGAGCCAACAGCAGCTATAACGTGAGATCTATATGTGTTTAAAATATTCATTTTACAAATTACTTCCAATGTGAATTGGTTTTTCCTTTTCATTCTTTTCACGTTGGAGAAAATGAACCACAAAGATAAACATTTATTTTAGGTCTGTGGAATGGTTAAAGTATAAAAGTTGGTTGTATTCTTAATTTTACTTAACATAATTTCATCTTTGATTCCCTTCATTATCCCTTAAAAAGCTTGTAAAAAATCCTCAAATCAATGGAAATTCATTTCACAGGTTTATCCCGATTGAACAAAATGAAAGATGAATGGTTTTAAAAACGGACTTCTTTTGAATCAAATAATTCTATTATAAGTAAACGTAAATTATTATTTCCAACCTGTTTAATAAACAAATCAGCTCTAAACAATGGATTATATAGTGGAAGTGAGTGGAGTAAAAAAATCATTTAAAGAAGTTCATGCTGTGAAAGGGGTCGATTTGTGCATCACTCCCGGTGAATTTGTCGGGTTATTGGGTCCGAATGGTGCCGGTAAGACTACCCTTGTTGAAATGATTGAGGGCCTTCAGTTGCCTGACGAAGGTGTGATCAGGATTGCAGGCCAAACATGGAAATCCAATCAACGTGAACTTCATAAACTGATCGGTCTTTCACTCCAGGAAACAAAGTTTATGGATCGCCTCACGGTGTTCGAGACGATCCAGCTGTTTGCAAGTTTCTATGACCTGGATACAAACAGGGTGAATGAAGTGATTGAACTGGTTGAATTACAAGAAAAAAGGAAGGCTTATGTCAATAACCTCTCCGGTGGACAGCGTCAACGATTGGCTATGGGGATCGCCTTATTGAATAAACCGTTGATCCTTCTGTTGGATGAACCGACAACCGGCCTTGATCCGCATGCCCGACGAGGTATCTGGACGTTGTTGAAAAATCTGAAAGAGGAAAAGAAAACTTCATTGATTCTGACAACTCACTATATGGATGAGGCTGAATTCCTGTGCGATCGAATTATCATTATGGATCAGGGGAATATACTTGCCGACAATACCCTTAGCAACCTGTTGTTGAAATATAATGGCGCCCGCAACCTGGATGAACTGTTTATCAATATGACGGGTAGGCATTTGTACGATTAAATGATTTACTATTTTATTATTTACGATTTACGATTGAACACGGTAGGCGAAACTCTTCAAACTTCTCAAACTCTTCAAACTTCTCAAACTCTTCAAACGTCAAACTCTTCAAACTCTTTAGAATGAACAATATTTTCAACCATCAATTATACAGGCTTGTGGTTGCGCACATAAAAGAAATAATACGCGAACCTGCTGTTTTATTCTGGGGAATTGGTTTTCCGATACTCATGGCATGGGGTCTGGGCATTGCATTTACCACTAAAAAAGAAATGAGCCGTGAGATCGCGGTGATTCACTCCACTGGAAGTGATTCAATTCAGAACTCAGTGTTATCGAACATCCTGGAACATTACCCGGGCAAACAAAAGGGAGATTATTATTTACCATTAATCAATGAGAAAATGGGGAATGTGAATCTTACGTTTCACGAATGCTCCATCCAGGATGCCCATATATTACTAAAAAGGGGAACTATAAGCCTGATCGTTGAAGTCCGTAACCGTAAACTCTATTATTACTTTGATCCGGCCAATTCGGAGGCTCAATTACTCTATCAATTAGTGAAAGGCGTTGTCTATAATGGACCGGGATATTATTCGGCCCATCAGGATGAAATCAAACCACTCACTGTTTCCGGGACCAGGTATATTGATTTTCTGATTCCGGGTTTATTGGCGATGGGGATCATGATGTCTTCCTCCTGGGGAATCAGTTATACCCTGATTGACCGGCGTTCCAAGAAACTGCTTCGTAGAATGGTTGCTACCCCAATGAAGCGGTCGAATTTATTGATCGCACTTATCTCAGCCCGTTCATGCATGAATTTCGTCGAAGCGTTGTTATTATTTCTATTCGCCTGGCTCTATTTTGGCATTCATATACAAGGAAGTATTCCGGCACTGTTTTTACTTTTTTTTGCCGGGAATATCGCCTTTGCCGGTATTTCAGTTTTAATTTCATCCCATACTTCAAATCCTGAAATCGGCAACGGACTGATTAATGCAGTGGTCACTCCCATGATGGTCGTTTCAGGCATCTTTTTCAGCTACCAGCACTTTCCTGAATGGACTATCCCGTTTATCAGGAATTTACCCCTAACTATGCTGGCTGATGCTGCGCGAAGTGTTTTTAATGAAGGTGCCGGTATCATGCAAATCTGGAAAGAAGCATTATTTCTTGCCATGACAGGGTTTGTTACTTTTATTCTCGGGTTAAGGATTTTTAAATGGTATTGATTTCTTAGTAGAATTTTCCATTCATTACTTACTATTCAGTCTTATATAATCTACAAATTAAAGTTGGATGAATTTAATTTTCTCTTTTATCTTAGTCCATATCAAATATGCCCTTGCTTCTACATTCGTTTTATGCTTAAAAATAATTGGAAGAGGGTTCAGTAGGGGTTCGGTAAGGGTTCAGAAAGGGTTGGTATAGGTAGACCTAACGGAACCCTAACGCAACCCTAACGCAACCCTATCGCAACCCTATCGGAAATAAGAACACAAAATGGAGGTAAATACTCTATGCAAAGAATGAAATAAAACAGAATCTGCACTGAAAAAGCAGGATGAATTTTATCCAACTGAATGTTGATAAGTTAAATAATAGATTTGAATCCAATCTGATTAGGATATAATTGTCTGTGAGAATTTTCGTACCTTTGCTTTTAAATCAATCAGATTATTTTTATGACTTATTTAAGAAAACCGGAGTGGCTTAAAACAAAGTTGCAAAGCAATGCCCAATTTGTTCGGGTGCAGCAAGTCGTACATGAACATGGACTGCATACCATATGCTCAAGCGGTCGGTGCCCGAATATGAGTGAATGCTGGAACAAAGGCACTGCCACGTTTATGATATTGGGCGAGATATGTACACGTTCCTGCCGGTTTTGTAACACCATGACCGGACGACCCCTCCCACCCGACCTGAATGAGCCACATAAAGTAGCCGAATCAATACAACTAATGAACTTGCATCACGCCGTCATCACTTCGGTTGATCGGGATGATTTACCCGATGGGGGTGCTGCTCATTGGGCAGAAACGATCAGGGTAATCAAAAAAATGAATCCATCTACCACCCTGGAAGTGCTGATTCCTGATTTTGATGGGAAAACTGATTTGATTGATCTTATAATTGCCGAAAAGCCGAATATCATATCACATAACCTGGAAACAGTCCGTAGGCTTACTCCTTCCATTCGTACAAAAGCTAAATACGACACCAGCCTGGATGTATTACGGTACATTGCCTCCAAACATGTAGTGGCTAAGACAGGCATTATGTTAGGACTTGGTGAAAAAGAAGAGGAGGTGTTGACATTAATGGATGATGCTTTGTTGGCCGGATGTTCCATACTTACTATCGGGCAATACATGCAACCGTCTCGCCAAAACCTCCCTGTGAGCGAGTACATCACTCCCGAAAAATTTGAAGAATATAAACAAATCGGACTTAATAAAGGATTCAGACAAGTGGAAAGTGCACCCCTTGTTCGTTCATCCTACTGTGCCGAAAAACACATCCTTTGATCATTTTTTTTCTTATTCAAAAACAACTGATTTAATATAATTTTGCATTTATAAACCTATTTATATTTATCAATCTTAATCAATTGATTTCAAGCATATTTAAGGGCATTCATTAGAAGGATGTCTTATTTGTAATTGTTACAATAATATAATGTTTATA
>CAIYOZ010000444.1 GCA_903927945.1 uncultured Bacteroidales bacterium
CACCAAAAGTTACAATCTTTTTACTCATTGTTTTCTTTGTTATGTACTAATTATTTGTTTGTTTAATTGGTCGACCAAAAGTACATCTTTATTTTGTAATCACAAATTAAAAAATACTTAATTTATATCTTTATCAATCAACTAGATTCCCAAATCTCTTTAAAATGAATATATATTAAAATTTAAAAAACGATTTTGCATTGTTATAACTGATATTTTCTACCATTTTCCCCATAAATTCAAGTTCCTGATAGGGTAATAATCCATTTTCAACATCATTTCCGATTAAATTGCACAGGGTCCTACGGAAATACTCATGACGAGGGTAGGAGAGGAAGCTTCGTGAATCGGTAAGCATACCCACAAAACGACTCAATAAACCGAGAACCGAAAGTGAATTCATTTGTTTTTCCATGCCATCTTTTTGATCCAGAAACCACCAGCCTGAACCGAATTGAATCTTTCCCGCTACGCTACCATCCTGAAAATTACCAATCATAGTAGCAATCATCTCATTATCCGCAGGATTTAAATTGTACAGGATGGTCTTGGTTAGTTTGTTCTGTGAATCGAGTCTGTTCAGGAATTTCGACAAGGCTTTGGCTGTATTAAAGGTGCCAATGGAATCAAATCCGGTATCTGCACCCAATTGATTGAACAAACGGGTATTATTGTTCCGGATAGTTCCGTAGTGAAATTGTTGAGTCCATCCTTTTTCCCAATCCATTTCAGCAAAGATAACCATCATGGCTGATTTGAATTTCAATACTTCCAAATGTGTCAATTCCTGTCCACCATAAACCTTATTAAAGATAACCTTAATTTCAGCTTCAGTATAATCTTCTGCATAAAACTCTTCAATTCCATGATCCGAAAGCTTACAACCAACTTCCGCAAAGAAATCCTGTCGTTTTCGTAATGCCAGAATCATATCATCAAAAGTTGAAATGCTTACTCCCGATGATTTAGAGAGTAATTCAACATAGGCACGGAAATTTGAAGAATCTTCAACAGCCATGGCCTTATCGGGTCGCCAGGTAGGTAACATTTTTATTTCGAAACCATCTTTCTTCGTTTTGATATGGTGTTCGAGAGTGTCAATCGGATCATCCGTTGTACATACCACCTCTACATTGTACTTACGCATCATATTGCGGGCTGTGTATTCCGCTGTTTGTAACTTAGCTGTACACTCATCATATATTTCACGGGCTGTTGATGGCGAGAGTAGTTTTTCAACTCCAAAACCTGTTTTCAATTCCAAATGTGTCCAGTGATACAGAGGATTTCGCATGGTATATGGTACAGTCTCTGCCCATTTCTCAAATTTCTCCCAATCAGTAGTATCTTTTCCGGTACAATATTTTTCGTTGATGCCATTGGTTCGCATCGCACGCCATTTATAGTGATCTCCCCCCAACCATATTTCTGTTAATGTCTTAAATTGATGATCATTGGCTACCATAGAAGGTATCAAATGGCAATGGTAGTCAATAATAGGCATTTTTGAAGCATGCTCGTGATAGAGTTGTTGTGCTGTTTCTGTCTGTAGAAGAAAATTTTCGTCTAAGAAGTTTTTCATAATACGTTGTTTTAATTGTTGAGGTGTTTATTTAACGTTTTGTTGGTTGAATTAGATAAAAAACTTTAGACGATTCAGCAAGTAAACCTTCAGATAGAGTTGTTTTTTAATCAAAAACCCAGTTTTTACAATGGTGTTTTGTTGAACTTTAGATTATTTTAATTCCAGCAAAAATTGTAATTGTTTTATAATCAGTGACATATTTATTATTGGACGTCATAAATTGATTTCCGTGTTCGCCCACGAAGATACAAATAATTTTATATTTACGAAATATGTCCTGTTTTTGTTCGAAATTATTATTCTGTGTGCGAACACAACTGGCCAATAAAATAATCTATTGAATGGATAATCGGACGTAGGAAAATAATTTTTTAGTGAGTGATTGGTTGTTATTTTCATGAATGAGTGATAAGTTTTATATCCAAAAATACAACAAAAACGACCATCGTGATCGTTTCCCTTTAACAATTAAATTAACCAATTTGAATAACAGATAATATTATTCACCGTAACAGAACTTCAATACTTTCTCGGCAAGCGACCACCTAATATCAGTTGGCTTTTTTGAATCAAATGAGGATCGGAAGAATTTATAAGTGGCGTTAGATTCTCTGCTGAAACCATATTTCAAAGGATTTTCCAGTCGATCCCTTCCTATATTTATGACTTACGAATTAATTTTTAATAAACTTCCTGACAATTTGACCTTCTTTATTTCTGATTTTTAAAATATAAAAGCCGGTACTTAGCTCATCGATTGTTATTTCAGTATTTTTTGATAACAATGGGCTAACCTGAACCAACTCTCCCTTTAAATTGTATATTTCTACATTTGTATTCAGATAATTCGATAGTTCAACATTTAAAAAACCATGGGCAGGATTTGGATAAATTAATCCATTAATTATGCTGTCAGAAACAAATGCTTTCTTCCAACAAGAGGTAATAGGTTCATAGCTAATTGAATCCCCGATAGTAGACAACCTATACATTCTTTCTAAAGTATGCAGTATCGAGTAGTGGTTGATTCTGGATGAATATTGTCCTGCCTTGACCATTTCACCTGTAAAAATAGTCAGGATATGATTTTGAGTTGAATCATTATCCTCGTCAAATGTGAGTATGAATAAACTGTTATTTGCTTTTGCCCATTGTATATAATTCTCCATGTTATTTTTAATCCAGTTATCACCTGCTTTTATGCTTGTTGGATCTGTCCCATCATGCATATCATTTATTGTATTTGGAATTACAAAACAGACAGTTGGTAATAACTTGAAATCGGTTGATGGAAATGATGTAAAAGGTTGATTTGTATTGGAAGGTATTTGATTTTTGCCATTACCCATCCAATTGGTTGCGGGGTTATGTCTTCGTGCATAGTTGCCTGATAAATTGCCATTGAAGCCAACCTGGGGCAAATCTTCTGAATAGGACACAAATGTCTTTCCAACATTGAGCAACTGGCGTTCTATATTGGGTGTTGTAAAAGGAATGCCTTTGGGGATCAGGTCATCTTTTACACCCTGGGTACTTCCTGAAAACAATATCAGGTCATTTGGCTAACTGGGATGGGTAACCCCATACGATTGCGTGAATAAGGCAGATGAAGTATCATTAGTTAAAGAATTGATATAGGGTGCTGCAGTTGAACCAATAATCCGTTCATAACTGTGATTTTCCAGAATGGCAATAACAATATGATCCGGCAATGGAAGAGAATTTTGGGACTTTACATTGAAAGCCTGTGAAATTATCAAAAATAAAATGAACCTGATTAGAAAGGGCGTATCCATACTTTGAATTCATGTTTATAGATACTTAATAACACTTCAAAGGTGAAGATTCCTTGTGATTAAACAAAAATAAATGTCAACAGACTAGTTTTATATAGTAGAGCAACAACTTTCCTTGAAATTATTTTATTTTTTGTATTTTTCCCCTTTCATTCATTATTGTTATCTTCTTTAAAACTAATATGCAACTGTGTATCTTCCTTCCAATTGAATTCCTCTTCAATATTTTTAATGCCAATCCCGATTAACCGTATTTTAGGTGAGAGATCCACCAGTGTTAATAATTCAGAACCTGCTTTGTACAGAGTCTCATAATCGGTAATAGCAGTCGGAAATGTCTTACTTCGTGAAATGATTTTAAAATCGGCGTATTTTATTTTCAAGTTTACTGTTCGACCCTTGAAATTTTTCTTGCCAATATAATTAATAACTTCCCTGGTCACGTTCTGCAATTCAGGAATTAACTTTTCATACGTGTCAATATCTTTTTCGAAGGTTGTTTCCGAGCTCACCGATTTCCGTATACGCTGCCATTGCACGGGTCTTTCGTCAATGGCTCGTGCATTTTGAAAATAAATATGACCGGCCTTTCCAAAATTAGTCACCAATCCTTGTTCCGACCATTGTTTCAGATCTGCTCCTGTCTTAATGCCCAGTTGATGCATACGCTCGGATGTAACCTTCCCAACACCATAAAACTGTTCAATAGCCATCGATTCTACAAATTGCTCAGCTTCAGTTGGTTTAACCACAAACAACCCATTAGGCTTTTTATAGTCAGAAGCTATTTTGGCCAGGAACTTGTTGAAAGAAACACCGGCTGAAGCCGTAAGTCCCAAATTGTCTGATATCTTATGTTTAATCTCCTGGGCAATTTGGGTGGCCGAAGCCATTTGCTTGTAATTTTCAGTGACATCCAGAAAAGCCTCATCCAATGAAAGTGGTTCTACTAAATCGGTATATTCGTGAAAAATCTCCATGATCTGTCTGGATACGGCCTTGTAAACTTCAAACCTGGGCATTACAAATATTAGTTGTGGGCAATTACGAAGGGCCGTTTTCGATGCCATAGCCGAACGTACTCCATACACTCTGGCTTCGTAACTGGCAGCAGCTACTACTCCGCGGGGTCCGGCATATCCTACTGCCAAAGGCTTGCCTCTGTATACAGGGTTATCCCGCTGTTCAATAGAAGCAAAAAAAGCATCCATGTCAATGTGAATAATTTTTCGCATTTTTCTTCTCGATTTGTTTTTATACAAACAACAATATCAAATAGACAGTTTGCTTAATTAAATATTAATTCCAGTTACTGGAATGTCAGAGTTGTTTTTGTTATTTAATCATTTCAGTTGGAAAAACAACGAGGCTTTCATTCCCATCTTTTCCAACGGCTGTCACTCCAAAGAAATAATCATCAATGATTATATTCTCCAGTAGGCAGGTGCTTACTTTCCCTACAAACCGGGAGTATTGCCATTGGGGAGCCGTTGTTTCACGCCAATATATTTTATAGCCGATACAGTTTGCATCAACAATGCTATCCCAAGCCAGGGTTGTGGAAGGGGAAACTGCTCCTCCGATTTTCACATGAGCCGGTGGAGGAGGTGCCATGGCCAAACCTGCCAGGGTAATAGCATTTACTGTGGTAATCTTAGCCGCATAATCACAGTTAACTCCAGCAACCACATCACCGTAATTTATTCCATTTTCAAATCTTACATCCTGATGCTGCCGGTTGTAGTTTTCAGTCGCCTCCATAATTCGAACCCCTGCATAACCGGCATCATTAAATGGTTTCTGATGACCTCCGCGTCCGAATCGATCCAACCGGTAAATCATGATAGGTTTCATTTCGGGCATATATGACTGCGTCATTTTAGATACATACCTGGCCAGTTGCCTGGATATTCCGTCAACTTCACCACCCATAAAACGTCTTAGGTTTCGTTCTGACTCTGTTTCAGTTGGAACAACAGGCTCGGAGAATATCCTGAAACTTCGGTTATCAATTGTTCCGTCAATTCCTTCAATGTTACCGATCATATCATTATTGAGTATTCCCAGTACGTGCCACCCTTTCTTCTTTATATACCCGGCCAAACCTTCACCACCAAACAGTCCCTGTTCTTCAGCCGACAAAGTTGCATAGATAATGCTGTTATTAAATTGATATTTCGATAGAACACGTGCTGCCTCAATCACTCCAGCCAGGCCCGAAGCATTATCATTTGCGCCCGGAGCATCTATCTCAGCATTATTTACGTCCGATGCACGGGAGTCGATATCACCGGAAACTATAATATAGTTATCAGGATGCAACTTGCCCCGTTGAATGGCTATGATGTTTTTAACCCATACATCGTGTGGGATTCTTTTATTTAATCCTTTTTTAATCAGATTATTCTGGTAAATCACTTCCAAACCACCATCACATTGTCTTGAAATACTGTCGAATCGTTGCTTAATCCATCGGGTGGCAGCACCAATTCCCCGGGTGTTTGAAATTGTATCTGAAAATGTGTTCCGGGTACCAAAATTTACGAGTGTATTAACATCTTTCCGAATACGGTCCGATGAAATCTGATGAATGATATCATACATTCTCAGATCAACAGAGGGTGGAACCTCAACCTGATTTTGTGCAAAACATGGCATGAGACCGATCACTACAATCATTAGCAATCCGATTTGTTTTTTCATAACTATTACAGTTTAATTATTCGGCTAAATTACAAAATATTAATTAATTGACAAGGGTTGGAAATTGTGTTGTCCACCTTGCCTTAACGCCCCCTTTTATTCCCGTTGACCTAATGTGTTACTATTAGAATAAACATTCTTGAATTGAGCTAATGATTGACAACTGATAGTCCTCATGAGATACATACACCGTTAAATATACTCGCCATGTACGGTGTACTATGATAAAAACCTCCCGGACACTTTAGTCCGGGAGGTTTTTAATAAGGAATTAGCAACTGCAAAACTTAGTAACCGAAATTCTTATGCAAAAACTTCTTCGATAACCAATTCTTCATCTGTGTCTTCACTAACTGATTGTTCCTGAATTTTTGCCCGGCGTATAGTCAGTGCATCCCTGATTTCATGTGCTTTGGCCTCAGTAATGTCATATTTCCAAATAACTCCAATTGCCAGCAATCCGGTCATAATAGGAATTGCAATGTCGGCAATCCTGAGTTTGGTAATCGTATCAACAGTTTGTATAGTGGCATTACTGTTAAATCCAACCCAGTTTAATACAGCTCCACTGGTAAGCAACGCCACTGCCGTTCCAAGTTTTACCATCCACCAATATACGGCGCCAAAGGTAGCTTCACGTCTTGTCCCGTTGTTTAGCTCATCTAAATCACATACATCGGCTGTCATTGACATCATCAGTGTAAATAAACCCCCGATACCAAACGATAAGAAAGGGATAGGGATAAACATATAGTAAGGATTAGCCGGATTAAAGCCCCACCATTTTAGCAAATAACCGATCATGGAAATCAGAGTGGCTATTATAAATGCATTTTTCTTGCCCACTTTTTGAGAAATAGCGGTTACAATTGGAATAACCAGCACTGCCGTAGCCACTGCACTGATAGTCCCGAACCATGCCGGCCATTGTCCTGCGGCAGTTGTATTCCCCTTAAAGAGATAAAAGATAATGATAAAGAAAGCAAACTGTGCAATGGTTTGAAAACCATTGAAAATAAGAAATGTGGCCCCGCATAATTTCAAAAATGGTTTACAGGTTATGGTTTGTTTTATTCCCAGTAAAAATTCTTTGGTATTGGCGGTCATATCTTTGAATGAAAACTTTGTTTTTCCGATGACTTCAGGCAAAGCCAGCTCTTTACAAAACAAAGCGGGCATTATTCCTAATAAAATACATAATCCACCCACCCAGAAGGAAAGATTCCTTGCACCTTCGGGAGCGGTATGATACCAGGAGGGGTTATACATGATCACCCAAAACCACGGAGCGATCATCCATGCAATCTGTCCCATCCACTGCGAAACAGCCATTAACCTGGTGCGTTCATTATAATCGGGGGTCATTTCGTAACCCAATCCAATTAATGGGGCTGCAAAAATGGTATAACCCGTATAAAATAATAATGACAATATTAGGAAGAAGAAAAAATTGTAGGTCTGTGAATTCTCGGGGTATAGTTGCCACATAATCATAAAAGTGACTCCGGTAATGACGCTTCCCAAAAAGATATAAGGTTTCCTTCGTCCCCATCTGGAGCTGGTATGGTCGGAGATATACCCCATGATCGGATCAATAATGGCATCGAATAAACGTGGAAGAGCTGCCAGTAGTCCGGCAAGAAAAGGATTCATTTTCAATCCCAAAATAAGAACGATCATAAATATACCTAAAGCAGCTGGAAATAACTGGTTGGCAAGGTGTCCTGATCCAAATGCAATTTTACGCCCGAATGGAACAATATCTTCCTGAGCTGTTTTGTAGTGTTTCATTTATTAGTATTAAATTAGTTATAATGCGAATTTCAGGTTGTTCAATTAGAGTCTCCACTTTCCGTTTCTAGAAATCATATTGATTTGCAGACGACACTTTCCGCTCCAAAAGTACAAACTCTTTATTATAATTACAACATTTTTTTAAGATTATATAGGAGTGTAGTATTTATGTGTATTTTTTTAATTGAATATGAATGAGTGACGTATTTCTGTGTATTTGTGTAAATGAATAAAACCGTCTTGCGGACGGTTTTATAAAAGAGATCGGGTATGGTTTTACTTATGGATTACCTGATAGCAAATTTCTTCAGTTCTGCATTAAACTTTTTCGTTTCCTCCAAAAACAAACTATGACCACTATGTTCAAAAGCCACAAGCTCCGAATCTTTGATGCCTGCTTTTAGCTGTTCCGCCAAATCGAATGAACAGATTTTGTCCTTTTTGCCATGAAGAATCAATGTCGGTATTTTGATTTTTTTTAGTTCCTCGCGCAAATCCGTATCGCGCAATGCATACAAACATTGTCCTGTGGCATGAGCTGTAGCAACTAATCCCATTCCGGTCAACCAGTTGCCGATTCCTTCGCTTAATGAATTTTCTGTGGCTGAGAATATCTTCGCAAAATCAGACAATAGTTTTGGCCTGTCACTGAAATTCAATGCTATTAAATCATCCACATCACTCTGATTCAAGTTGTACGGAAAATCTTTACGCTTTGTCCAAATCGGGGCTGCTGCTCCGGCTAAAACCAACTTGGAAACATGTGCTGACTCATATTTTGCAAGATAATGAATGGCGATTGCTCCTCCCATAGAAAAACCTCCTAATACCGCATCCTCAATATCCAGTTTATCTAAAACACATTTAATATCCTGAGCATGTACGTCGTAATTATAAGCACTATAGGGTTTCGACGACCTGCCAAAACCACGTAAAGTAATCCCGATAATCCGAAAATGATGATTCATTAATTCCGAATATTGGTATTCATACATTTCATCACTTAATGGCCAACCGGGAATCAACACAATGGGCCTGCCTTCGCCTGCGTCAGTAATATGAAGGTATACATTTTTTTCTACTTCAATATACTCTGCTCTTGCAGTTCCAATCATCGTTTCTTCCATTAATTTTTCCATGATTTTAAACATTTTAATGTGGTGAATTTTTAGTAATTGAGTTTTAATTCCGAAAATATCATTCATCAAACATAAATTAATAGCAAAGTTATACGACTATAAATATAGAGTGTTATTTAATAATGGAGAAAACTTACATGATTCTCACATTTAGTGTTCCGATCAATCATTGTTGGAGCTAACTTTTATTTCCTATTCAGGCAGCTTCCGCCAGAGTAACTTTTACCGGTGGTATTTTTATCCCGTTTCTCAGGATATCAAGTTCAACAACCTTGCCTATTAAATTTTCATTGAGGTTCAGGTAAAGTTCATCCACGGAACTTATGGATATATTATTAAAACCAACAATAATATCACCGGTGAATAGCTGGTTGTTTCCCGCTTTTCCGTTTCTTTCAACCTGTGCTATGTAGATTCCTTTGGTTATGTCCAGGTGATTGTAGGTTACAATTCGTTTCGAAAGGTTGATGGTCTGGCCTTCAATTCCCAGGAATGCCCTTCGGACCTTACCTTCCATGATCAGTTTGCCCACCACATATTCCGAAGTATTCGAACCAACGGCAAAACACAGTCCCTGTGCCGATGCTATGATGGCAGTATTGATACCCACCACTTCTCCTTTCGAGTTGATTAGCGGTCCACCCGAATTGCCCGGGTTTAATGCTGCATCGGTTTGAATGATATTATCAATCATTCGTCCGGCATAACTTCGCATGGAACGCCCCAATGCACTTACGACACCTGCTGTAACCGAATACTGGAATCCATAAGGGTTTCCGATGGCCACCACCAATTGCCCCACCTTCAGTTTGCTGGAGTCGCCAAACTTAACGGATGGGAAATTTTTCCCATACACCTTGATAACTGCCACATCCGTGGAAGGGTCATTTCCTTTAAGTTCTGACTGAAACACATCGCCATCGGGTGTCCTAACTTCTATCCTGGAAGCCTCTGATACCACATGGCTATTGGTGACTATAAACCCTTCGGACGATATAAAGAAACCCGATCCACCTCCGGCTTCTTTGGTGGTATCATTTTTATAAACCAGTATCTGTACTACGGCCGGGCTCACCTTTTCAACGGCTGTTATCACGGTGGTTGAATAGGAATCAAGGAGTAACTCTTCGCTATCTTTTTCTTTGATTACACTTTTCAAATCGTTTTGTCCCGGGTAGGATATATTTTTAAATCTTTTCATCGCTTTAATTTTTAAATGATGAAAAGGTATTACGAAAAATGCACCAAATAACTCATACTGACAATGTGACAGGATTAGTAATATATATTTCTTAATACCGCCTATCCTACTAACGGACTACCACTACCGCCCTTTTCTATAACAGGGTCATTAACAAAGTAGTTTTTCTCATTCAAATCTCTTTTTTAATAGTTCTCTTTTTTGTTATTTTTAATAATACCTTGAATCACTTCAATTGTTATTTTTAAGCATCTAAAACTATAAACTAATTATCAAAATTAATCTTCTTGTAGGTTCCCAGTCTCTGCGCTTTTTCCCGAAACACTTTTCCATCATACTTATCACCCCTTAGATCATTGATCCTGCTCAAACCAAAACACCCATAGGCTGCGTATTCATTCCCGTAGACCCCGAAAAGAGATATCCTTCCAATCCCTGATTTATAACACTGTTCAGCCAGGTTCATTTCATGATACTTTTTCTCCAGCAAAATACCTCTAAAGATGAGTAGCTGTGCCTGGAAAAACTTGTTTTTAGTGTCCTTCACTGAAGTGTTGATTAGTTTCTCTGCATCAGTATAGTATTTCATTAGCAACAGGTTTTTTATGTAGACAGCCAGGTATAACACGTTCTCAGGATACAATTCATGGAGCAACTTATTGTAATAGATAGCCTGAGGGTATTTATTCTCGAAGTTTACATAAATGATGGATAGTAAAATATACGACTCCGCTCGTAACACCACCGCGTTCCGGGCCGCATGATTCAATTCCTTTAATCCGTTTTCGATACTTCCGGATGGAAAAAGGAGTGACAGCGGTCGATAAACCGGATATATTTTAGGATAGGCCTCTCGTAAATAATCATAAGCCCCCGCATAGTAATACAAATCCGTACATTCATCTGTGAGGTCGAATGAATGTCTCAAATACTTGTAGGTACTTGTAGCCAGTGGTATCACCTTCAGGGTAAGGCTGTTATCGTCATAAAATTTCAACAGCATACCTCTGGCACATAGATTTGTCAGTAGATATTCCGCCTCATATTCCCGATGGGTATACTTTCCCGATATCCGGATGCATTGACGCAGATCTTCTTCCAACGAAACACGGGCCGGAGAGTTATATTGCAAGGGATAGTTTTTCCAATAGGTCAGGAGTCCTCTAAGGAGATATCCCGCGGGATGTTCAGGGTATAATTTCTGGATCTTCAACAGAGCTTCAGTGGCTGCAGTAAACTGCATATTATAGGTGCACTGAATATCCTTTCTAATCAATTTCAGGCATGTTGAATCCTGAAGTACCTGTGCGCAGGTAGTATAGTTGCCGGCAAATATCGACAACACCATGCAAATCAGTATTATTTTAAGTCTTCCGTCCATTATCAAAGAATATAAAGGTATATCAATTGAAAATGATGAAACAGATCGTAGTTCATCCTGAAAACTAATTCAATTCGATTAAGTTCGAAATAAATCCGTTTTTATTTAGCCTAATCAGTGTATCTCAGCGTCCTGTTTTTATTCTTACTTTCCAAGAATAAAAGACCTTGTTAATTTCGTATCACTTCAATCAGTTAGTTATCAAAATTAATCTTTCTGGATACAGCCAATCTCAGGGCTTTCCCCCAAAACTTTTTACCTGCATTCTTTTCACCTTTTAGATAACACAGTCGGCTCAGTCCGAAGTATCCATAGGCTGTATACTCATTCCCACAGGCGCCAAAAAAGGATATCCTACTGATCCCTTGCGTGTAATATTGCTGAGCCTGGTTCATGTCATGATATTTTTTCTCCAGCAGGATGCCCTTGAAAATACTGAGTTGCGCCTCATAATACTTATTCGTAGGTACTTTTCGGGAAGCATTGATTTGTTTTTCAGCTTCATCATAGGATTTCATGAGCAGCAAATTCTTGATATAGGTGACAACGCATACCGGATTCTCGGGATAAAGCTCGTAAAGTGTTTTAGAATAATGCATGGCCATCGGGTATTTACTCTCATAGGTCAGGTAAATCCACGATAGTAAAAAATACGCTTCAGCCCTCAATATGATCGCATTATTGGCCGCATTTTGTAATTGCCTTAATCCGATTTCCCGATTCCCCGATGGCAAAAGAAGCGCCAACGGGCGGTATACAGGATACAATTTAGGATATTCCTCCCGGTAATAATTGTAGGCACCTGTATAATACTGCAAGTCCGTACAGACATCCACGAGGTCAAACGAATGCCTAAGGTATTTATACGTACTGCTGGTCAGGGGGATTATATCCATGGTGAGGTTATTTTCATCATAGAATTTCAACAGCATACCCCTGGCGCATAGATTTGTCAGCAGGAACTCAGCTTCATAAGCGGTCTTCTTCCCCGATGCCCGGATGCAATTGCGCATATTTTCTTCAAATGACGCCCGGACAGGTGAGGTGGTGAGCATGGGATAATTCTCCCAGTAAGTTAAAATGCCCTGGAGCAGGTAAAGGACCGGATGCCGTGGATATATTTTCCCGATCTGGCGGTATATCTCATGAGCCTCCGTAAACTGCTGGTTATAGATACAATCTACACCCTTTCTAACCAGGTTTACGGTTGCCGAATCCTGCAACAATTGGGCATGAACGGTGTTTGTGTCCACAATTCCAAGCCATAAAAGGCAAATCATTATTATTTTCAATCTCCCGGGCATACTCAATAGTTTATGGTGAATAAAAATTGATAATGCATGTCAAAAGCAAAGAAAATTAAAAAAAAGAATTCCCTTAACACAACAATTCACCCTGAAGTATTACAGTGCTGATGATGCTGATTTTTCAGGAATGATTAAAAAAACAGGATTCATTAATAAATTAAAACATAAATAATCGTAACAATGTTTTTGTGAATAAAAATAAAATGTCTATTGTCTTTTGAACCTGAGATACACATTTTTTCACTTTTGTGCGCATTGCTCCAATCTGTTCATGGAGGGAGGTCCGATCTTATGCCATTTTAATCCGATTTGACAAAACATTTTTAGCGTCATGTTGAATGATGTCATTTTTCTTAGTGTTATTAATTGCAATGAAAAAAGTCAGATTGCAGGAGGATTACAGTGCATTCTTCGTCCATATTCCTATAAAGCCTAATGCGAACCAACCCAAGCCTGGCAATATCCGACGCATACCCTTCGACTACCAATTGTCCTGCCTTTGAAATACCATGGTCTTTACAAATTAAATCCGCATTAGATTCTAATTAGATACATGTTACATAGATGTTACATACCTATTTAAGTATGTGATGTATATGTAACGTATATGTAACATCTATGTAACATCTATGTAACGTATAAAGACCAAGGTATTTCAAAGGCCGGTTCAAGGGCGGTGCGTGGGTATAGCTTTAAGTTCCTGCTATTGTAATTTAATACAGGAATATATATAATTCTGTGATGTTAATGACTGTTGATAACTTTGTAGTTAAAAATGAATATTTATTTTTATTTGTTGAAAGTAAATTTTATCTTTGCTTCCAAATTTATGCAAAAAATAACATTTCACGGAAGCTTTAACACGAATGTCATAAGGATAACATGAATTTGTCATTTCCAAAGTATACTTTTGGCAATAAATCAATAAAAATAAATTCAATTAATAATCAAAAAAAAACAGACAACATGCGTAAAATTACTTATTTAAAAACATTGCTCGTAGCTATTGCTTTAATTGTGTGGAGTGTGAGTGTTTCAGCACAAATTGCTGCATGGGATTTTACTGGAATAGGTAGTAGTACTATTGCCACTACTCCAGCAACCAGTTTCAATTCTAACCTTGTTTCAACAAGTGGTTCAAACACGATAACCCGTGGAACAACTGCTGGTTGGAGTACAGGATCAAATTCATGGAGAACTGCAGGATTTAAAAATGAAGGAATTTCGACAGCTAATACAGATTATTTTCAGATAACCTTAACTCCAAATACAGGTTATACTCAATCTCTTTCAACAATTGATGCAAAAGTAACCGGAACACAAACATTTGTTGGTACATTAGGTGTTACTTCCCAGTTCGCTTATAGTTTAGATGGTACAAACTTCACATTAATCGGATCGCCAGTTGTTTTGACAGGCAATGTTCCATTTACAATTCCTCAAATTGATTTGACAGGAATTTCTGCATTACAAAATATTGCTGCTGGTATAACAGTAACATTACGATATTATGCAAGTGGGCAAACTAGTACTGGCGGTTGGGGATTCTATTCGGTTTCAAGTGGTTCAAATGGGTTAACAATTGGTGGCAATGTTACCCGAATTGGTGCAACCGTTACTCCAACATTCTCTGTTCCAACCGGGAAATATATTACTACTCAAAATATAGCGTTATCCACAACATCTCAAGGTGCAACAATCTATTATACTACAGATGGAACTACACC
>CAIYOZ010000445.1 GCA_903927945.1 uncultured Bacteroidales bacterium
ATTTATATGTTTTAAAACATGTATTTTTGCATCGTCAATTCAACTATAATTGATATGACATATTTAATACAAAGAATCACCTGAAATTACAGGATGTTCTTTGTTTTTTTTTAGGTATAAAATAATGTTTATTTATAATTTAAAGTTATGAAAAAGATTTTAGTTTCAGTTATGGTTATGGCTGCATTTTCAACCACCACATTTGCGATTAGTCCGAGTGATTATGGAGTGTTTTACAAACTGAATGACAAATCGACTTTTAGTAGTCTGGTAAGTTATTTAGGGGCTGACAAAGAACAGGCTGTTTATCTTAAACAAGTATTTAATGTTACAGCAGAAGAATTGAAAAAAGCAGCGAATACAGGCAATGATAAATTTGCTGAATACGTATTGAATTATAATCTATACAACACTAAATGTGTTCTATCTGACGATCAATACAAATCGTATTTAAAGGTGCTTAATTTATCGGTGAATAATAAACCCAATGAAGTATTAAATGAAGGTATATTGATATCTGACATTAACAAATAAATCAAATTAAAGTAAAAGGTGTTTCAGAATATTGAAACACCTTTTTTTTGCTGTTATCCAGGTATATTTGATGGTACAAGTCCATTATGGTGTTATCAATCTCCAGCCATTAACATCATCACGCAAAAGTTGTAGAATCAGTTTACAACACAAGCGGACTTGTAATTAAATATCTTTTTATTCCGTGAATTTAGGATTAAAGAGTAAGATTCCGATATTCAAGATTGATAAGGCATGAACCAATATGGGCAATCCCCGGAGCTCCGCCACCACTCAATACAAGGCCATTTTTTTGAGCACTTAAGAATAAACAAACGCTAATCCAACCAATTATCAATATAATTTTTTCATCAAGGAGGATGAATTTAATACGGAAAAGATATAATCATTTCTATTCCAGGTTGGGATTTGAAATTATTATGCTTCAAAATAATAACCCGATCCAAGTTTTGTCACTATATTTTTTTTATAAGGACCTATTTTTTTTCGAATACGTGTGATATTGACATCCACTGTACGGTTTAATACAAACGCTTCTTCCGGCCAAACCAGGGAGAGTAATTCTTCCCGTTTAAACAAGTGATTTTTATTTTCGATGAAGAGCTTTAGAATTTCAAACTCTTTTTTGGTGAATATAATTTCATCTCCACTTAGAAACACTTGTTTATTGGTCAGATTCATGATTAGCCTTTCGTATGATATCATTCTATTCAACTGATTTTTATCTTTGTTTATGTGTCGGGTTACGGCATTCACCCGTGCTAATAATTCCTGCATTGAGAAAGGTTTTGTAATATAATCGTCAGCACCAACCGTAAAGCCAGTAAGGCGGTCATTTTCACTGTTTCTGGCTGTAAGAAAAATAATGGAAGTAATTGCTGTTTTCGGATCAAATCGAAGCATATGAGCCAGCTTAAAGCCTGAAATCTTTCCCAGTGTCACTTCCATCAACAATAAATTATAATCCTCCATGTTTTTCAATAAGGCTTCTTCAGCCGAATAAGCCACATCTACATGATAACCTTCGTTGATCAAATTGAAACGTAGATTTTCACACAGATCTTCCTCATTATCAACAATCAAAATGTGATAGGGATGCATAACTTGCTGAAGTTTTAATATTCTACAAATCAACAAAATCAGTATTACAGTAGTGTGTAAGTTGTGCTATATAATTGTGTCAATGTCCTGTTCGTGTTAAAATCAAAAAATGTAAAGTGATGCTTTAGCTAAAGCAGTTTGTCAACTTTATTCAAAATAAATTCATAAATTCTCATTGTATTAGTTCTCTTTTTTTATACCTTTAGTGCGTCAAACAATGAAGCCCTTTTTTAGATTCATTTGTTTGTGAACCCTAGAATCTCAGTTTATATATGAAAAAAGGATATTACATCGCATTAGGTATCTCCTTCTGTTTATTAGTTGTGTTGGTGCTTTGTGTCCGGTCCTATTTTGCTCCTAAAGGGATCAGGATTGATAAGAAGAAATATCCCATCACGGGCATTGATGTGTCCAGGCATTCGGGAACCATTAACTGGGATAAGATTAGTAAACAGAAGATTAATTTTGTTTACATAAAAGCCACTGAAGGGGAAGATTACCTGGATCCAAACTATATAAACAATGTGACTCAGGCTCAGAAATCGAACCTGCTGGTGGGGGAATATCATTTTTTCCGCTTTAATAAACCCGGCGAAACGCAGGCCTCAAACTTTCTGGCACATACAGGAACTTTTACCGGGAAATTAACCCCAGCTCTGGACATTGAGGAATGGGGGAACATGCCGATATTAAAATCGAAGACTCAGATCAGGATAGAGATTTCGAACTTCCTACTGGCAGTTCAAAAGGCCAGCGGTTGCCGGATGATTATCTATACCAACATTAATACCTATAATAAATTAATTCGGGGGCAGTTCCTGAATAATCCCATCTGGATTTGCTCCTTCAACAAGGATCGGATCATTCCCGATCATCGCAACTGGCTTTTCTGGCAGCATGCCCACAATGGCAAACTTGACGGAATAAAAGGTTTCGTGGATTTGAATACCTTCAATGGGGATATCGGGAAATGGAATAAATATATAGATTGAAGTTAGTTAATTAGTTAATTGGTTAATTTGAGATTTAGCAAGACAAGAACATACGAACTTTGTATAATTTCCGTTAATTTAGGAATTAATAAATAATACTTAATACATAATGAAAAATAAATTACTCTCTCTCTTAATCCTGTGTTTCTGTGTGAGTTCAATTACAAACAAATTAATGGCCCAAACGAATTATACGGGCAAGGCCTGGCACGATTCCATCCAGGTAATTCCCGGAAAGGTGGAATGTGAAAAATATGATGTCGGGGGTGAAGGAATTGCCTATCACGATGCCGATAGTGTGAATAACGGGAGTGGAAAACTGAACCCTAATGATGGGACGTATTTCAATACATTCCGGATTAACGAGGGAGTCGACATTTCGTATACCAAGAAGGGTGGCACTGACGACAATCCCTATAACAAAGTGGAACCTAAAATGAATCAACTATATGTTGGCTGGACCGATCCGGGCGAATGGATCAGGTACACAGTAGATGTAAAGGTAGCAGGGTCCTATGAAGGAGACATCATGTATACGGCCAATGCAGATGGCAAAATAGCGATAGATGTTGATGGCAAGAGTTGGCTGGAACCGGTAGTGATAAACTCAACCTTTAATGCAAACGAACCCCTGGCATGGCGTCAATGGCATCACTGGAACAAACAATTGCTCTTTAGCGGGTTGAAATTGACCAAAGGAGTTCATGTATTGACTCTTAGGACGGTTGAAAAAGGAGGTATGAACTACGATTACATTGAATTTAAGAGAGAGAAATAAGGTATTCACATTAAACAGAATAGGACACAATAAAAATAATTTAATTTATTTGTATTGTGTCCTGATTATTTTAAACCCTTCAAGCTTTTCAAACCCTTCAAGCTCTTCAACTTTCTTTTATACGATCGTCATTTCACCGCACATACTTATGTTAAGGTGATGTTTCACATCATCGGAAGAAGTATATTCACCCAACAGATGCATAAGTTTCGTGACGATAGCCTCTGTGGTACAGTCGAAGGCGCTCATTACGCCGGCATTCACCAGGTTTAGGCTGGTTTCATACCGGCCCATTTCGACTGATCCTGTGCTGCATTGGGTTTTATTCACGATGATGATACCACGGTCGGTAGCCTCTTTCAGCGCATTATAAAACCAGATACGCCTTGGTGCATTCCCAGCACCAAAGCTTTCGAGCACCACGGCTTTCAGTTCGGGGATATTGAGAATGGCATTCACTGTCAACTCAGTAATTCCCGGAAAGAGTTTAAGAATAGCAATATTTTGATCAATATTGGTGCGAACCCTTAGATTTGTACCCGCGGAAGGGTAGTGGATATACGAACGGAAATACTTGATATGTACACCCGCCTTGGCCAATGGAGGATAGTTGTACGAATTGAAGGCACTGAAATGTTCGGCATTCTTCTTTGTAGTTCTGTTGCCTCGAAAGAGGGTATCTTCAAAAAATATACAGACCTCGGGAACGATAGGCTGCCCGTTTTCCTTGGCAGTAGCAATTTCAATAGAAGTCAGCAGATTTTCCTTGGCATCCGATCGCATCATACCAATAGGCAACTGTGCACCGGTAAAGATGACAGGCTTTGACAGGTTCTCGAGCATGAAACTCAGGGCAGAGGCGGAATAAGCCATCGTATCGGTGCCATGCAGTATCACAAAACCATCATAATCGTTGTAATTTTCTTTTATCAGGATGGCCAGCCTTTCCCATACCGGAGGATGCACATCGGAAGAATCAATCAGGGGAATGAAGGGTATGCTTTTTATGCGAATGCCTGTTTGTTTAAGCTCCGGTAGATATTCCTGGAGACGGTCAAAATCAATAGGACGTAAAGCACCTGTTGTCGGATCTTCGGACATGCTTATGGTCCCTCCGGTAAAAAGTAATAATACAGCACTCTCTTTTTCCACGGTAATTTTGTAAAGAATTTAATGCAAAGATAGTGTAATAATCAATGCTTTTCATACCAAAATGATTATTTGAATTCAAGATTCGCGATTTTTTTTAGTGAAATCAGTTAACTCTTGAGAATTTATCACTATTTTTGTAATCGATACAATGAAAAGGTAAGTGTTTGATATGATAAAGAATATGTTTCAGTAATGAATAGAATTTTTCTGATTGGCTATATGGGATCCGGTAAAACAACGGTTGGTCAATTGTTGGCCGAGAAATTGGGATACACTTTCTTAGACATGGATACCTATATTGAGGGAAAAATGTTCAAGTCTGTCTCACAGATATTTGCCGAACTCGGGGAAGAACAATTCAGGCTCCTGGAACAACGGAGTTTGCATGAAATTGGTGAGATTGAAAACGTAGTCATTGCTACCGGTGGAGGTGCCCCCTGTTTCTATGATAATATGGAATACATGAACCGGATGGGTACTACCATTTACCTGAAATTATCCCCAGTAGAATTATCTGAACGCCTGGAAACCTTTCGTACAAACAAACGTCCATTGCTGGCGAATAGAAAGGGGGGCCGAATTGCAACAATTTATCACAGAAGGGTTGGCAAAGCGTGAACCTGTTTATTCACAAGCGGCCTATTCGGTTACGGGTGAAATAGAAGAAACAGTGATCCAAATATGTCAATTGCTGAAAAATTAGGATATTAAGGGAAATCGGGATGTTAAAGATAAAAACTCTGTAATTATTACTCCGAAAAAGTTTCTTAACTTTGAAAATAAATAAATAATAATATAAAATATCAATTAATCCGGAATAGGTTAACAGCCCGTGAATCCGAATTGTCAGAACATTTAAATTGGAAATATGAATAAACGAATTTATAGTGTGATCACTGGAGCAGGAAATTATATTCCGACAAAGCAAATTAAAAACGAGGATTTCCTTACCAATGAGTTTTATGAATCGAATGGTGAAAAGATTACTAAATCCAACCATGAAATAACTCAGAAGTTTCACGAAATAACCACCATTGCCGAAAGACGTTACATTACAGATGATTTGATGACTTCCGACCTGGCATATTTTGCAGCTGTCGAAGCGATCAAATCCGCCAATATTGATAAAGAAGAGTTAGATTACATTATTGTTGCCAATAACTTTGGTGATACGAAGCCTGATAACCGTGCCTCTGATCATGTACCCAGCCTGGCTTCCAAAGTAAAGCATAAGCTCGAGATCCATAACCCCAACACCATTGCCTACGACCTGACTTTTGGGTGTCCGGGCTGGTTACAGGGAGTGATTCAGGCTGATTATTATATTAAATCGGGTGATGCCAAAAAGATCCTGGTCATAGGTGCCGAGGTATTGTCACGCATCAGCGATCCTCACGACCGGGATTGCATGCTCTATGCCGATGGTGCCGGGGCTGTGGTGCTGGAAGCAAAAGAAAGTGATACCCCAGTAGGAATTCTGGCGCATAAAACGCGTTCGGATACCTTCTCACACGCAGGGTTGTTGCACATGGGCAAATCATTTAACCCTGAATTTGAGAATAAAGATGACCTGTTCCTGAAGATGAATGGCCGCAGACTCTACCAGTATGCCCTGGACACCGTACCCCCTTCGATAAAAGCTTGCCTTGATAAGGCTGAAATATCCATCACTGATGTGGATAAAGTATTGATTCATCAGGCGAATGGTAAAATGGACGATGCCATCCTGAAAAGACTTTACGGACTGTATGATATCCATGAAATCCCCGAAGGAGTCATGCCCATGACCATTGCTACACTGGGTAATACTTCAGTAGCAACCCTTCCCACTTTATATGACCTGATAATTAAAGATAAACTTGATGGACATCAGATTAAGAAAGACGATGTGCTTATATTTGCTTCAGTGGGGGCCGGTATGAATATCAATGCAGTGGTTTATAAAGTGGATTAAACATACTTAATACGGAAATAAGAACCTGGAGAATTAGTTAGTTCTACATATTAAATACTGAAAAAGGCATATATCCTATGTCTTTTTCAGTATTTTTTTGTGTACTTGAGACGTGATTTATGAAGTTCATTAAGGATATCCGGGTTGTCTGCGATATGGCTATTAATTGAAAATTGATTGCAAATCTATCAGCATTGCAATACCTGACTATACAAAGACTAATGGAAACCAAGTGCAAGTGAAATGAGATGTTGCATACATAACGCATACATAACGCATACATAACGCATATACAAGGCATATTTATGTAGATATGCGATTGCTATGCGTTACGTTTGCTATACGTATTCATTTAGTATCCCGTACATGATTTCCCTTGCACTTGGTTGGCATTAGGTTTGCATTAGGTAGGGATAGTTCATAGTTTATAGTCGGTAGCTTTTTGTAGTTGGTTGATCAACTTAAAATATTTTTATTATTAATATACGATATATGTTTTGATCCTTACTTAGAATGATAAGGAACTCATTCGGTAAAAACATAAATTATTTTCACCTTCTAAACCCCTTTTAATAGGGAATTTCTGATGTTTTTCGGTACTTGAAATTAATATTGTCAATAACTTCACGGTTAATTTTTAAACTCATTCCAAAAAATACTGTATCTTTAGCAACCTAAATAAAGTTTCCTCTCCGGAAGCGTAATAAAGCTGTAAACAGCAACTTAACATGGATTCCTTTGTTCATCTTCACGTACACTCCCATTATTCGGTCCTGGATGGCATGTCCAGCATTCCTGGCCTGGTGGATAAAGCTGCCAAGAGCGGCATGCATGCACTGGCACTCACCGATCATGGAAATATGTATGGGATCAAGGAGTTCTTTAATTATACCAAAAAGAAAAACGGTAAGATAAAGGAAAAGATTTCCTCTCTCAATAAACAATTGGCTAAAGAGGGTATTTCCGAGGAAGACAAGGTGGAGATCCTGAGTCAGATTGAAGAAAACAAACATAAGATATTCAAACCGATATTCGGTTGCGAAGCCTATGTAGCCAAACGAGGTTTGCTTTCAAAGGATGGTTCCGAGGATCGTAGCGGGTATCACCTGGTAATATTGGCAAAAAACAAAAAAGGGTATCATAACCTCTGTAAGCTGGTGTCCACCTCCTGGATTGATGGTATGTATTACCGGCCCCGTATCGACCACGAGTTGCTTGAGAAGTACAGTGAAGGGCTGATTGTCTCCTCTGCCTGCCTGGGTGGCGAGATTCACAAGAAAGTGGAAAGTGGAAACCTGGAGGAAGCCGAAAAGGCCATCATGTGGTATAAAGGTATCTTTGGTGACGATTACTACATCGAATTGCAACGTCACAAGACAACGAAACCCAATGCCGACTATTCTACCTACGAGAAACAACTGGTTCAAAATGTGGAACTGGTCAGACTGGCCCGTAAAACAAATACAAAGCTTATTGCTTCAAACGATGTACACTTTGTGGAAGAGGAACATGGTGAAGCACATGAACGATTAATATGCCTGAGCACGGGAAAAGATCTGGACGATCCCAACCGCATGCGGTATACCAAGCAGGAATGGCTGAAGACCCCGGACCAAATGGGGCTGATCTTTGCCGATATCCCGGAAGCAATTGAGAATACACTTGAAATAGCGGATAAAATAGAGTTTTATGACATTGACTCCAATGCCATGATGCCTGTTTTCCCAATTCCTGAAAGCTTCGCCACTGAAAAAGATTACCGGAATAAGTATACCGAAGCCATGCTCCGTGAGGAATTTGGTGATGGGTTCGATAGATTGGGTGGATATGAAAAAGCAGTCAGGGTAAAACTGGAAGCTGATTACCTGGGTGAATTGACGCTGGTGGGTGCTAAGCAACGATATGGTACTACCATCGATCCGGAGACGATGGAACGTATTGAATTTGAGTTACACGTCATGAAGACCATGGGATTCCCCGGGTACTTCCTGATTGTACAGGATTTCATCAATGCGGCACGCGCCATGAAAGTATCTGTTGGTCCGGGCCGTGGATCAGCTGCCGGTTCGGTAGTAGCCTATTGCCTTCGGATAACAGACATTGACCCGTTAAAGTATGATTTGCTGTTTGAGCGTTTCCTGAACCCCGACCGTATATCCATGCCCGATATTGACATCGACTTTGATGATGATGGCCGTGGTCAGGTACTGCGTTGGGTAACCGAGAAATACGGAAAGGAAAGAGTAGCCCATATCATTACTTACGGTACCATGGCTACCAAATCGTCTATCAAAGACGTTGCCCGTGTACAAAAGTTGCCTCTTTCGGAAGCAGACCGGTTAACCAAGCTTATCCCCGATAAGTTCCCTGAAGGAAAGGATGGTAAATCACCTAAGGTAAACATTGCCAATTGCCTGAAATATGTACCTGAATTGCAGGTTGCCCGTAATTCTCCAGACCAGAACCTGTCGAACACGCTACGGTATGCTGAAATGCTCGAGGGAACAGTACGGCAGACCGGTGTTCATGCCTGTGGTGTCATCATTGGTGCCGATGATTTGACCAACCTGGTTCCATTAAGTACAGCCATTGACAAGGAGACTAACGAGGAAATGCTGGTCACTCAGTACGAGGGATCGGTGATTGAAGAAATCGGATTGATCAAGATGGACTTTTTAGGACTAAAGACCTTGTCCATTATTAAGGAAGCTTTGTCCAACATAAAGAAATCAAGAGGAATTGACCTCGATATTGATGCTATTCCCATTGATGATTGCAAAACCTACGAATTGTTCAGTAAAGGGATGACTGTCGGCACGTTCCAATTTGAGTCTGCCGGTATGCAGAAGCATCTGATCAACCTGAAGCCAACACAATTCGAAGACTTGATTGCCATGAATGCCTTGTACCGTCCGGGTCCAATGCAATATATACCTCAATTTATCAACCGGAAGCATGGCCGTGAAAAGATAGAGTATCCTTTCCCGGTGATGGAAAAACGTTTGCACGACACTTACGGCATTACGGTATATCAGGAACAGGTCATGCTCCTGAGTCGTGACCTGGCTGGTTTTACCCGTGGTCAGTCGGATGAGCTTCGGAAGGCGATGGGTAAAAAGCTTGTGGATAAGATGGAAGCCCTGAAGGTGAAGTTCATGGACGGTTGTCAGAAAAACGGATATGGTCCCCTTGATAAACTGGAACAAATCTGGAGTGACTGGTCGGAGTTTGCCAAGTATGCCTTCAATAAGTCACATGCTACCTGTTATTCCTGGATTGCCTATCAAACGGCTTACCTGAAAGCAAATTATCCGGCAGAGTTCATGGCTGCCAACTTAACGCGCAACAAGGATGATATTACTGAGGTTGGTAAATTCATGGACGAATGTAAGAACCTGGGTATGCAGGTTATGGGTCCTGACGTGAACGAAAGTGACCTGACTTTTACTGTAAATGCTGAGGGGAATATCCGCTTTGGTCTTGGAGGAGTAAAAGGAGTTGGCGAAGGAGCTGTTGAAGCCATTGTTAACGAACGAATCTCGAATGGGAAATACAAGAGCATGTTCGATTTGATCGAGCGTGTGAATCTGAATGCCTGTAACAAACGCGCTGTAGAAAGCTTGGCTCTGTCAGGTGCTTTTGACAGTTTTCCCGACATAAAAAGGGAACAACTGTTTGTTGAAAATAGCAAGGGGGAACAAGTGTTGGAAAGCATTTTGCGGTACGGGAATAAATACCAGACCGATGTGGCCATGACCCGCAATTCCTTGTTTGGTGGGCTGGATACCGTTGAAATTACAAAACCTGAAATACCTTATGCCTCCGAATGGTCACCCCTCGAACGGTTGAATAAGGAACGTGACCTGATTGGCATGTATTTGTCTGCCCATCCATTGGATGAGTTTGAATTTGAAATAAACCATATTTGCAATACCACTACCGTCGGTTTAAAAGACCTGATCCCATTACAGGGTAAGCCGTTGAAGATTGGCGGTATGGTGACTAATTTCAGGCATGGAACTTCAAAAGCAGGTAATCCATACGGTATTTTTACCCTGGAGGATTATGTGGGTGCCTTCGAATTTCCATTGTTTGGGAAGAACTATATTGAATATGGCAAATACATGATTAAAGATTTGTATGTGTTTATACATGCCATCGTACAGGAAAGGGGAGCAGATTTCAAGTATAAGAAGGTAGAAGCTGTTGATCCAAACATTCCGAAAGAACTTGAACTCAAAATTCAGAAGGTGGAGGTCTTCTCTGAAATAAAAGATAAATTAATCAACACATTGACCCTAACCATTCCGATTCAACAAATGTCCGATGATCTGGCTGTTGAATTGACCGAGTTAGTGGTAAAGAACAAAGGGAACGTCAATCTTTATATTCAGGTGGTTGATGAAACTTCACCTAATAAGGTTATGCTGTTTGCCCGTCAGCACAGGATTCAAATAAATAAAAAAGTATACAATGCACTGAAACATATGCAAAGTTTGGGATCACTTGATTTCCAGGTGCAATAGATTTTATATATAACGATATTCAATTTATAATTAAAACTATATCGACCGGGAACTGTTTTACAATCAATTTCAAGAAACATTTTAAAAAACAATATATTATGACAGTAGAGTTCACAGATGAAAACATCAAAGAAATTATTAACAGTGGTAAACCTGTAGTGATTGACTTTTGGGCAGAATGGTGCGGCCCATGCCGTATGGTAGGTCCTTTAGTTGAAGAATTAGCCAAAGAGTACGAAGGAAAAGTACAGATAGGCAAAATGAACGTGGATGATAACGTAGAAACGCCTGAAACCTATGGCATACGTAACATTCCTACCATTTTATTTTTCAAGGACGGCCAATTGGTTGATAAGCAAATTGGTGCTACTCAGAAATCAGTATTGGCTACTAAGGTTCAAGCTTTATTGTAAGCTTATTAATCACATATTAATAGATCGACCGGACAAAAGGATAAGAATATCCTTTTGTCCGGTCGAGTTTTTTATATTACAGTTTCAGGTAAAAATCTTTAGCAAGCAAACTGAACTCTGGTGAATAATGATGACGTTCATGTCCTTCAATCACGATCGTACGCTCTTCGGTTGGTTTCGACTGCAAAGTGAATTCCAATAATATCCTTTTGATCTCAGCATCCGGTTTTGGAATTACTCTCGTCTCCCTCGTACAGAACAAACCCCTGCTTAAAGCCGCTTCTTTGCACTGTAAGGCTTCTTTTGCAGGCAGTATGATACAAATCCTGCCTTGAGGAACAAGTAACAACTGCGCGTTTAAAATCAGTTCCTCGTGAGTCAGAGAATCTGTGTGGCGGGCTATTGTCCTTTCTGTGGATGGAGCTTTCAGCGAATTGACGAAATAGGGTGGGTTGGAGACAATCAAATCATAACGGTGGTTAGTTTTACCTGCAAAATCCTGCAGGGATATCTCCTGAACATGAATCCTGTTTGCCCAGGGCGATAGCTTCACATTCTCCGTAGCCTGCAATGCAGCATTGGTATCGATATCGATAGCATCAATATCCGAATTGCTCCGCTGTGCCAGCATCAATGCAATCAACCCGGTTCCTGTGCCAATATCCAGTATCTTTCCAGCATTCATTACGTTGCACCATACACCCAAAAGTACCCCATCAATGCCTACCTTCATGGCGCATCGATCGTGGTGAACGGTAAATTGCTTGAAACTAAAATAGGGGTTTGCCATTCACTGTTTTCTGTTTGGATTCACTGACGGCTGTGATCTCTGTGGTGAATTGAATGAACGTGTTGGCATTTGGTTATTTTGTAATTGGTTTGACCTGGGAGCAGTTGAGGTGTTTCTCCTGGTCGGTTGGTCGGATCCCTGCCTTGGTTGATAATCAGGGTTTACCGGACGGTTATTCGTTCTAAGATTCATATCCGTGGAAGCCGGGACACGTACTTTCTGATTGGAACGGAATCCCGGGGATGTCCTGGTGTTGCCCAACTTTACCGGCTGATTACGGTTCAGCGTGTACGTTTCAATATAGGTGCGTTCGTAGCGTTTGTTCTCCAGGCGTTCGTTTTGTTCAGAGCTGAGCACTTGGCGAATCTCATCATTTTTGTTTTTGGTGCGTTGCAGTGCTTCACTTCTTTTGTTAGAGACCTGACGCTCCCGGGCATACCGCAGGTTTATTTCGTATACCTGGTTTGCCTGTGTCTGGTTTAATTCAAGTTCCTGTTGAAGTTTCTCAGTTTGTTTCGCAGCTTCCTGTTCAGGGGTGCGTTTGAGTACCACCGGATTTTCCTGACCATACAAGGGCAGTCCCAGCGGTATGAAAAACAGAATAATCAAAAGTAACTTGTAAATATTCATGTGAGTAGGGATAACTTTAAAGCCAAAAAAATGCAACAATGACCGTGCCAAAAGACTAATGACTAACCCATAAAATGATTTATTATTGAAATCGGCATAAACTCTTTTAGAATGGTATTGCATTCAGCTGCATATTTCAACAACGAATAAACGGGGAAAAGCCCATGACTTTTACCCGTTTATTCTATTTTATGAGCTGCCGGTGTTATTTGTTGAAATTCCGTAGCTTTATATTGGTCAGCACCTTTTTTGTGTGAAGTGAAAAGTCGCTGTTCATCATCCATCCATAATAGCCCATGTCTGTTTTCAGCACATCAGCCACTTTGTGACCCTTATACTTGCCAAAATTGATGACTTCCTCATTTTTATCGTTGTAAATAATCCTTCCGGCAAAGTCTACATTATTGTTCTGTGTGGTAAATTTAGAGAGGAACTCCACATCGTTTTTCAGGTCAGGATACCTGTCCAATTGCGCCTGCAGCACTTCGTATGTAGCCAGGGTATCAGCTTCAGCACCATGGGCACCTACCAGATCCTTGTCGCAATAGAACTTATAGGCTGCACCCAGGGTGCGTTGTTCCATCTTGTGGAAGACTACCTGCACATCCACAAACTTACGTTTCATTAAATCAATGTCTACATCTGCACGAAGCAGTTCCTCAGCTAATAATGGTATGTCGAACCGGTTGGAATTATATCCTGCCAGATCGCAGCCCTCAATATCCCTCACAATTTCCTTAGCTACCGTCTTGAAAGTCGGGCAATCGGCCACATCAGCATCGGTTATTCCGTGTATCTCAGTAGACCCTTTTGGGATAGGCATTTCGGGATTGATGCGGAGAGTCTTTGTCTCTTCACGACCGTTGGGTGAGACTTTATGATAGGATATTTCCACAATTCTATCCGAAACGATATTGGTACCTGTGGTTTCAAGGTCAAAAAAGACAATGGGATTCTTAAGTTGAAGTTTCATTTTTATAATTGGATATATTCAAAAATTCAGAGATGGTTGGTTTATTCGTAACATTCTCTATTTAAAAACCAAAGGTCTAAAGACTTGCGACCTTAGACCTTCGACTTTGTAAATTTTAGTGAGCTTAATCGTTCAGTAACATAGGCATCAGCAACATGAGTATTTCTTCGTTTGCCTCGTTTTCGAAAGGTAAAATAAGTCCTGCCCGTGAAGCATCCGATAGTTCAAAAACAATATCGGTGGCATTAATGTTGCCTAAAATTTCAATCAGGAAGGAAGATTTAAACCCTATCTTAATGGGATCACCATCGAACTGACAGCTGATCGTTTCTTCTGCCGAGATGGAGAAGTCAATATCCTGTGCCGAAATGTGTATCTGGTTTCCATTGAATGCCAGTTTTACAAGGTTGCTTGCCTGGTTTGAAAAGACTGAAACGCGTTTCAATGCATTGAGCAGGGTGACACGGTCGATAATGATTTTATACGGATTTGTCTTTGGAATGACACCATTGTAGTTAGGAAAACGCCCTTCTACCTGACGGCAGATCATCGTGTAATTGGCCAGTTTGAAATGGGCATTCTTGCTGTCGAAACGAACTTCCACTTCTCCGCTCTCTTTGGGCAGGATGTTCTTAAGCATGGTAGCCGGTTTCTTGGGTAGTATAAAGTTCACGACTTCCTCATCCTGGATAGAAGCAGTGGTATACGTTGTTTTATAGCGAACCAGTTTATGGGCATCGGTAGCTACCAACGTCAGGCTATCAGTGGTAATGTCAAAGAAAACACCATTCATCACCGGGCGTAACTCATCGTCAGCCGTACAGAACAGTGTCTTGGATATACCGGCTGATAAGGTCGATACAGGCAATGTCAATGAACGTGCATCGTCTTGCAGTTTTGGCATGCGTGGATATTCGTCTCCGTTTTGTCCTATAAAATTATACGATCCGTTGGCCGAAGTAATCACCATGGCCAGGTTGTTATCATTGATATTAAACGAAAGAGGTTGTTCGGAGAACTCGCGCAATGTGTCGAGTAATAATCTAGAAGCCACAGCTACTTTACCGTTTCCATCTGCTGTTTCCACTTCCAGGGAAGTGATCAACGTAGTCTCAATGTCCGAAGCCGTCATGGTCAGTGTCTTTCCTTCCAGTTGGAGTAAAAAGTTATCCAGGATAGGCAGTGAGTTCTTGTTGTTTATGACACGGCTGATGGCTTGCAGGTGGCTCAATAGGTCGGTGCTTGAAACAATGAATTTCATATAATATGTTTTTATAGGATTTGCGTTTGGAAAATAATTTAGCAAATGTACTGAATTTTTTAATTACTGAAAAATTATATCAAATAATTTCTATAAAAAGTTATGAACCAGCAGGCTGTTTGAGTTTCCTCTCCTCTATTTTAGATAAAAAGCCTGCTAAGACTTAGCAGGCTAGATAACTTTTTAATGATATATCAGATTCAATGATTCCTTCAAATTTCATCGATTAACTGTTCTGCCGATTTTAGTTGAATCTTACCTTCATTAAAATTGTTTCACTTCCCGAAGTCCCCGCTTTATTCCACGGATAATTTTTTCAGCTTTTTTGAACGATTCATAACGTTTAAACTCCCTTTCACTCATCGTTACAATTACCTTTTTCATACTTGTAATTTATTTAGATGCTACCTTCGTGCAAATCCCAAATAGGGAAACACATTTCATAATCGTTCCATATAATATCCCCATATTCAATAGTATAGTTTTTAAAAAGCTGTTGATCAAGATACTTCTTAGTCATTGTGTTTCTTGCATTTTTCAAGAATTCATAAAAATCAATAACTTTCTCAACCCCATCAGAGAAAGAAAATTTGATACTGTACTCACCTATATATTCTGCTTTAATGATTGAAATTACCATAGCTTTATATCTTTCTTGTTATTTTTTCGGCAGAAAACTCAATATTATAAACAAAAAAATCAATCCATTTCCGTATAATGTCATCTCTATAGAGTTCAACTATTTTCTTGAACTTTTTTAAATTTTGAGTATTTAAAGGCTTTTTACCTTGCACTTCTTTAATTATGACTTCCTTAAACTTGCCATTTTCGAAAATAATTTCAGCTTTACTTTCTGTATCTTGATACTTTCCATGGATATGTATCGGTTCATGTTCTTGCGAATAAAATAAAAATACTAATCCGAAATACTCATATAGTTTTGGCATAATGTTTCTATTAAATCATATGCAAATATACACACAATCATGAAATGATAATTGAAGTAACGCGGTTTTTTTGGAATGTCTCTAAATAGATGTGAAATACTTCTCACTTTCTATGTTTCCTCATGACGCTTTCGTATTCAACAGTTTCTTTTCCAATAATTTCTGATAAGCCCTTTTCTATCTCCTGTTTTTGTTCCTTTGGCAGGGTCTCCCAAAAATCTCTATACATTTAATCCACAACATCTGCTTGAAAATTGAAGTTTATTCTATTTTCCCCTGAAACTGTTCTATGCATTCAAGAATTAAATGTGCTATTGTTCTTATATCGTTATCAGGAACCAAAATTCTGTGTTTTTTAAATTCCAGTAAAACGTCTTCTTCCATTTCATCCCAATAGAAAATGCCACCTAACCCAATCTTTGAATTCCATAGGTCTGCAAATATCCTGTCGATGTATTTCCATGTCTTTTTTGTCAAATGAAATTCGATATGAGACATTACATAATCATAAACCTCTGATGAATTGATTTCTCTTTCATAAGGATTTTCACCCTCTGGCACCTCTTTATTTCTGAAAAGATCAATTATCATATTTTCATGCTTTTATGTTCAATGA
>CAIYOZ010000446.1 GCA_903927945.1 uncultured Bacteroidales bacterium
AGTTAAAAGCTTATCTATTATATTGTTTCTTAAAATATCTATAGGGTTCATAATTTAGAATTTGAGGTTTATTTTCAACAACAAATATACAGTATTTATTGTAATATAACACTGAAAATTAAAACTTTGAATAATTATTTCATATACAAAACAACAAACTTCATTTAAAGTTTATCTTCTTCACCTTATATCCCATTTCCAATAATATCTCCGCAATCTTCACCCTGAAATCACCTTGCACCAGTATCTCCCCATCACGGGAAGAGCCACCGGCACCGCACTTTACCTTCAAAACTTTGGCAAGTTCTTTTAACTCTCCATCCATGCCCTGGAATTCTGTCACCAGGGTAGCAGGTTTGCCGTTACGTTTGTCCAGTTCTACCCGCAATGGTTCTGCCTGACGTTTTTTGGAAGGTTTAATAATGGTTGAAGGTGGGGTTTCCTTTACCTGTGGCACCTCGCTCTTTATTTCATTGAGCTTATCTCTCCAGTCGTTTTTCATATCTTAATAGTCAAAAGTTGTTTCCTAAATATTTTTTCTTAAAATTTAGGAGTCATTAATTTAAAGAATTCCCAGATAATAATACCTGCCGTCACACTGACATTCATCGAATGCTTGGTACCGAATTGCGGAATTTCAATACACCCGTCACTGGCATCTACCACGCTCTGTTGTACTCCCTTTACTTCATTCCCCAGGATAACGGCATATTTCTTTGATTTATCCAATTTCAGGTTGGGAAGCTTTGTACTTCCTAAGGCCTGTTCAATAGCAAAAACAGTAAACCCTTTTGCTTTTAATTCTTCTAAAGCCTGATGGGTATCTTCAAAATGCTTCCACTCAACGGTAAATTCTGCTCCTAACGCTGTTTTATGTATTTCGGCCTGAGGCGGTGTGCTGGTAATGCCACACAGGTATACCCCTTCCACCAGAAAGGCATCGGAGGTACGAAATACAGATCCTACGTTATGCAGGCTTCGCACATTATCAAGCACGACTATTAAAGGCGTTTTCGTTTGTTCTTTAAATTCGTCCGCCGTCAGGCGGTTCATTTCAGTTATTTTGAGTTTCTTCATAATTTTAACAGAGGTAAGAGGTAAGGAGTAAGAGGTAAGGAATGTAATTTAGTGCTTACTCCTTGCCTCTTACTCCTTACTCCTATTTCAACGCAGTTATCGCCCGTTCAATAATCGTATCAATTCCGTTTGCCTGGTCGGCAGCCGTTAATGCAACAAAGATAGTCGGATCTATTCCAAATTCTGTATTTCCCATGGCCAGATTAAACATGGGTGACGATGAAAAACGAACCAGCCAGCCGTTAGGCAGTTCACTTGATAGAGGCAGTCCACCGCCTCCCCCGGTTTTATCACCGACAATAATAGCATTCGGTGCATTAGTCATTCGGTTCACGAAATCATTGGTGGCACTGAACGACATGCGATTCGTAAGTATGGCCACGGGTCGTTGCCATTGAATGGTAGGATGGCCCGGTGTCACAATTTTAATTGGATTGGAGAAATCGGAATGTCCATCCCCCGTTTTATGACGGATGTATCCTGTTACCGTTGTTTTCTTGAAAAAGTAAGAAGCCAGTTGTTTGGAGTAGTCTAACGAACCACCACCATTATTACGCACATCAATAATCAAGGCATGGCACGATGAAAATGAATTCAATATAGAGGCTATGTTCCCATCAGAAAAAGCATCAGAAAAACTGCCATAATAAATATATCCGATTTTACCATTATTGATTTTACCATAGTTCATTCCACCGGCAATCCGATAGCTCTGACCCAGGTAACGGGTAGTATAAATAAGATCGGAACTAAAATTAGAAGGATAATCCAGGAACCATTTCCAATAACGACTGAGGTCGAAGTCGGAATAGAGATTTACATGACCATCTTTGAGTTCATCCAACATTTTACCCATCAAGTCAAAGAAAGCTATCTGCCCCGTTGCCGATGGCAGTTGATTCTCATAAACCGTATGAATTGAATCCCAGTTAATCTTTTTATAGTCGAGATAACAATAACGGGTATCAATAATTTTCCACAACGCCTGAAAGTTTCCTTCATGCGTGTTTGGTTCCATCACCGCTTCATTCATACACGAAGGAAGGATAATTATGGATACCAGCACTATAAGAATATATTTTTTCATGAGAATGGCCTTTAGTAATTAATCCAATATTGAATATTTTGAATTATAAGTTGTGATTTACTTGTTGGGTGATATGAAATTCGGGGGAGCTATTCTTTTCCATCCTCCGAATCCAGCCATATCAAAGGTTGTTCCGAGCAAAAGGCTTAATTCATTCCGGTTAAATACCATATCATTGGCAGAATATCTCAGCGTCTGATACTTGATCCCTATTTGCCATACTGAATGTTTGAATGGAAAATCCAGCGTAAGTTTCGGGTTTATGCCCCGCCTGTTGATGAGGGAACTTACATGTGAAATGTTTGACAGATTCCCTAGTCCAAACATTTCATAATAGGACGCACCCTGTAAAGGAACATACATCCAGCCGATAATTGGAGTTTCAACTGCCAGTTGAAGCCTCAAGGTCCTTTTAGGCAACTGAATGTCGTACAAAGCTATTCCCGACAGATTGAGGTTGGTGGCCAGGTCGACATTCCCGGGATTATTTATATTCCGAATCACTTCTTTGTATCCTAACCCTACATCCGCCGAACCACCTGCCATAAGAAGCAAACCCTTCATAGGTCTGAAATGATAGTGCATTCCAAAACCGTAATCAAATGCCATATAAGTCATTGAACTTGTCTGTGCCGGATTCAACAAGTAAGCTGCCTCGATGTTTATTTTACTTTGAATGGATAAATTCGTATTCGCCAGGGATAATAACCTGCGACTCTCATGTTCAAATTGGAAACCATTGCCCGAATAGACCAGCGGCGAAAGATAGGGATCTATCAAACTGAGAACTGAAATTCCATAGGTGTTTGTTTTATTGGTCAACAAGTATTCTTGCCCTTCGATATTTTGGCTTGAAAGTGCAAAACTTAAACCAAGGATACTGGATAGAAAAATTATTTTTTTCATTTAATCATTGGGGTTTAACAGAATTATACCCGTAAAAATAAGGAAATTGTTGAATACTATGGGTGATTATTAAACAAACAGTTCAATTTTAAATGTAGAAAGCACTAAAACAAGTGTTCGATATAAAATATCAATGCATACGAATGATTTATTCATACCAGTCGCCATTCACCTTTATCAATTCAATCAATTTCTCCACGGCTTCTTCTTCCGGGATATTTCGCTCAATGCATTCCTTTTTTTTATATAAGCTTACTTTCCCCCGTCCGGCACCCACATATCCATAATCAGCATCCGCCATTTCACCCGGACCGTTGACAATGCACCCCATGATACCTATTTTTAGCCCTTTTAGGTGCGATGTACGCTCTTTTATCCTTGCAATGACTGATTGCAGCTGAAACATAGTCCGGCCGCAACCCGGGCAGGATATGTATTCTGTTTTGGTCACACGAACCCTGGAGGCCTGCAGAATACCAAATGCCACTGAATTAATTTGCTCCGCTGAAATGTCCCCTTCATTTTCAATCATTATTCCATCCCCAAAGCCATCAATAAACAGGACACCCAAATCGGCGGCTGCCTTCACCTGAAATTGCTGCAGTTCATTTTCAGAATAATGACGGCACACAACCACAGGCACATCACAGCCTACATTCATCAATGCATGGAAAAAAGCCCGCTGCTCCCCTACCCCGTTTTTATGATTCGTTTGAAGCAATACGACTATATCCTGTCTTTTTTCAGTTAATATTCCAAGAATTAGCGGTGTAAGTTCAGGATAACTCATTTTCAGAAATTTAATTTCTGACATGTCATGTTGAAGCTCATGAATTTCGTTGACGGAATATAGCGGAAAATTCTCTCCCAATGCGCTTATTAAATTAAGCCCGGATATTCTATAATCGGGAACAATGCCATGATGCCCACTCATTGTTGCAATGACTACCGGCACATTGTCACCTCCTATATTTCCGGCTGAATAGGTTTTACGCCTTTTATATTCAAAGGGTGAATGAAGTATGTTTTCTATGGCCACAATCGGTTCGTGATTTTCCCGCTCGCAAATGTATGAAACCAACAACTTAGCTACGGGAATTTCAGCTTCGGGTTCTTCACTCAACGAAACACGAATCGTATCCCCAATGCCATCGGCCAGCAAGGCACCAATTCCCACAGCCGATTTGATACGGCCATCCTCTCCATCACCTGCCTCGGTAACTCCTAAATGCAGGGGGATATGGAATCCTTCTGCAGTCATTTCATCCACCAGCAACCGCACCGTATTCACCATCAATACCGTATTGGAAGTCTTCATGGAGATCACCACATCCTTAAAGTGTTCAGATCTGCAGATTCGAAGAAATTCCATGCACGATTCCACCATCCCGCGGGAGGTATCACCGTACCGGTTCATGATCCGTTCACTCAACGAACCATGATTTACTCCTATTCGAATGGCAGTATGTTGTTTTTTGCAAATTTCCAGGAATGGTATGAACCGTGCCTTTATTTTTTCATATTCCAGTTCATATTCCTCGTCTGTATAATCCGATGGATCCCCTTTTTTGATGCTTGCCACATAATTACCCGGGTTAATACGTACCTTCTCCACATACAAGGCAGCTGTATCCGCAGCATTGGCATTAAAATGAATATCAGCAACCAATGGAACTTCACACCCCTGATGACGCAGCATATCGTGAATCACTTTTAGATTTTCAGCCTCACGGACTCCCTGTGCCGTGAAACGAACCAATTCGCCCCCTGCCTCTACAATTCTCTTGCACTGTTCCACCGAAGTAAGGATATCGTTCGTATCGGTGTTGGCCATAGACTGTACCCTCACAGGATGTGTTCCACCCAGTAAAAGGTTTCCGATGTGAATGGTATCGGATAATCGGCGGCTATAATTGAATTGATCGGGTTTCCACATAACGGATTCTTAAGAAGGTTCGACGTTTCGTTTACGTTGCAAAAATACTCATTTTAGAGTAAGAAACGAATCCCTGGTAGAAAAGTTATCAATAATGAAAAAAGAATCCCTTCAAAGCAAATAGGCTCAGGGAATTTATATGGGTTAAATGAATCATATCGTTTAATGAATTTCATCGAAATGATTTTCATGACCCCATGTCGACATTGTCACAATTGTCGTCCTGAGTATTGATGAGTAAAACAATTATAAAGAAACAGACCAACTTATCAATTTAAGTTGGTCTGTTCTTTTATAAGTATTACAACCAATTTGACTCAGTCAACCTATTGCTGATATACAATTTTAGCTTTTCGAACGGTACAGGCATTGAAATACCCTAATGCTCCGTCGCTTATATTTGATACCGGATTAGCCGGTGATGCATTCTGTCCCCCTTCCCGGTTAGCCGTGCGAAAATATTCAAACACTCCCTTATCAATGCATTCAAGCCATACGGTGATAACATCGCCTTTCTCCAATTTTTGTGGTGCATTCCTTGTATTATCAGTGGTCGGCATAAATGAATAACTTATTTTTTCCACATCATTCGTATTTTCACTAAACACGCTAAATCCTGTGGCCTGGACATCATTTTCAAAATGTATGACCCTGTAATAATTTTCTTTACCGGGTTGGTTCATAATATCCAGGGTCACTAACGTGCCTCTGCCAAAAGGTGACTTCTTAAAATAAAGACTATCAATGCCGACAGAGTCCGGCATAGTTGATTTGGAGGTATACTTTTTTCCATCAACCGTGACATTCAGCGTGTAAGTTCTACCTATTACTCCTTGCAAAGTCGATGTCACATAATTGCCATCAGTCGTATGTGAAAGCGTATCCGCTTTACCGGTATTATCGCTGATGATGACTGTGGCATTGGTAACCGGTGGATAAATGCTCGGGACATCAAAATTGACTGTCTTCGTAATGGACACTATGTAGGGTCCGGCCTCATCATATACATTCCCCTGTATGACCAATTGAGGCACAGATGAATTAAGATCGAGTTGAATCACTTTCTGACACGATGAAAGGAATACGGTGATCACGAGAATTGTCAACAGGGCTGTTCTATTCTTTCTCATGGCGTTTAAAATTTAAAATTGTATGAGAATGAAGGAACAAACCTGAATAATGTAGTCTGAATGGCAACCGTTTTTGTTGGATCAGCCTCATCGTTCTGGAAAGTAATGGTATAGGCGTTTTCCTGTCCATAGGCATTATAGAGTGAGAAAGTCCAGCTTGATTCAAACTTAGAAGTCTTTTTCACAATCCAGGTAGCCCCTATGTCCAGCCGATGATAGGCAGGCATGCGGTTCGCATTACGTTCTGAGTACAACATGACCGTCTTCCCATCAATCTCATATTTCCCGGTGGGGAAAGTCACTGCATTTCCGGTATTATACACCCAGGTGGCCGATAATGACCATCTCTTGTTTAATTCGTACATCCCCACGATCGATACATCATGGGTGCGGTCCTGCCTGGCTGGATAATAAGTATCATTGTTGATGCCATCGAATTTTCGTTCTGTACGCGATAAGTCGTAGCTAAGCCATCCGTTAAACCTTCCGTATTTCTTTTTCAGGAACAGTTCCAGTCCGTATGCCCTCCCCGATCCGTACAGCAGCTGTGACTCCACGTTCTCATTGAAGTTTAGCTGGGCACCGTTCCGGTAATCAATCTGGTTCTGCAGGTTCTTGTAATAAACCTCTGCCGAAAATTCATACAAATTATCATCGAAATTATGATAATATCCCATCGACACCTGATCGGCTATCTCGGGCTTCACATTATTGCTGCTGGGAATCCACAAATCGGTAGGATTTCCCGATGTTGAATTGGATATCAAATGCAGGTTTTGTACGTTCCTCGCATAGGAAGCTTTTAATGAACTCTGCTGATTCAGGATATAGTTGAATGTTATCCGGGGTTCCAGGTTGAAATAGGTCTTTACAAATTGACCTGATTTGTAATAGGTGGTATCTTTAGCAATGCCGGTGGAGTCGTAGGTATAGAAGTTCCCCGACCCCAACAGGCTGAATGCGCTGAGCCTGGCCCCATAGATCATGCTGAAATGATCGTTGAAAGTATATTCATGCGATATATAAGCCGAATTCTCCCAGGCATTCTTGTTGGTCAGGCTTTTTAAATCCACATTGCTGCTCGCGGTTATGGCTCCCGGGATAATCTTATGATAAATGGAATTGAAACCAAACTTCAGGGTACTGTTTGTTCCTGAGAAATACTGGAAATCCTGTTTTAAACCATAATCCTGAATACGTGAAATAATATTTAGTGCGATCCCCGTATTTATATCAATCCGGTATTCATAATTACTGGCTATAAGCGATGTATTTGAGAATAACCTGTCTGAGAATAAATGGTTCCACCGGAAGGTACCTGTACTGTTTCCCCAGTTAATGCCGAATGTGTTGCCAAGTCCCAGCACATCTTTCCCAAAATATCCCGAAAGGAAAATCCGGTTTTTTGCATCCAGTTTATAATTAGCTTTTGCATTCAGGTCGTAGAAATACAGTTGTGCCTTGTTCAAGGTCGTATCTTTCGAAAGCTTGAGGAATAAATCGGCATAGGTGCGTCTGGCCGATACAATAAACGATCCTTTGTCAGTAATCAATGGTCCCTCCACAGTCAGTCGTGAGGAAATAAGCCCTATACCGCCGCTCACCCCGATCTTTTTATCATTCCCATCATTCATCTTGATATCGAGTGCCGAGGACAACCTGCCGCCGTATTCTGCAGGTTCATTGCCCTTATACACCGTAATATCCTTGATGGCATCCGAATTAAATACCGAGAAGAAACCCATTAAGTGGGAAGCATTATATACCGTAGCCTCATCCAACAGGATCAGGTTCTGGTCGACTGCCCCGCCTCTGACATTAAACCCGCTGCTCCCTTCACCGGCCGATTTTATCCCCGGCAATAGCTGGATGGTTTTTAACACATCTTTCTCACCAAAGATCACCGGGATGTTTTGAATATCTTTCGTATCCAGTTTTTGCACCCCCATATCCAGTTTGGTGATGTTATCATTTTTCCGTTGTGATGTCACCACCACTTCACCCAGTGAATTATCCCGGGGTGCCAGCAGAAAGTCAATCTTCCGTGGTTTTGTCAAGTCCAGTTGTTGAATCTGTGGTTCATACCCCATATACTGCGCCGTGATCTGGTATTGTCCCGAAGGCAGTGATAACGAAAAATACCCGTAGGCATTAGTACCCGCTCCCCTACCCGACAATTCTTTAATCGACACAGTAGCCCCAATCAGGTCCTCACCTGTCTTGGCATCCCGTATATAACCGCTGACAGTAACCAGTTGCACCGCCTGCACCGGCAGAAGATAAACAAAGAGAATCAAGAAAACATATATGCAATTTTTAACCATATTCTAATGGGGAGGCTCAAAAGGATATTGAGCCTTTTTTCAAGTTAAGTTGAATGAACAATGTTATCTATGGGGTATTTCAATCGGATAAAACGTGGAGAAAAATACTTTATTGCTAAGTGAAGTTTCCTGCTACCCATGATTATTTCACAAAGGTCGGTTTTTTTTGACTGGTTACTTAATCTTTTAGTGAATTATTAAGGCTTTATCAGAAATATAAATACTTGAATTTCCGAAGGTAAGAAGATTCTCTTTGTAAGGTAAACTATTTTAAAGGAGCAATAACACAGCCAGTAGGTTTCTATTCGGGACACGCGATTTCCATATCGCGTTTTTCCTTATTCAACTTTTCTATTCGCGATATGGAAATCGCGAGTCCCAATTATGAATTTACAGATTTAATGTTGCTGATTTAAAAGTTTAAAGGGATCGAAATCGACCCTTTCATAAAGAAGGTCGTACTTATTTGTTTTTTATGATTCCCTTCTTTGCATTGAGGGGTGAAATGACTTTTTTCCCTATCTTTCCATCAGCTGTAGGCATTTTCAGTTGACTACATCTACAATCGAGAAATACCATTCTTCCGTTTCTTCGTCCCAAACTGTACGGACTTTCTTCTCGTCAAAAATCTTGATACTGTCTTTCATATCATGTATTATTAATTGATTTGACTTTATCATCAACCCATTGTCTGAAATATGCTTATTTAGTGTGTAAGAATACAACAAAACCCAATTTAACACCAACTGTACCAATAATAGTTCTTACATTATCAGGATTATCATCTCTTTCCTTATAGGTTAAGGTACTATAATCAAGCATAACATCAAAAGCGGCAACATTGCCTATTGGGACAGTCATACCCAATCCGCCACCATAAGCTGAAAAATCTGTACTCGAATCGAAGGATGGAATAACACTATAAACGCCCTTATCCTTCATCGTACCAAGAGAACCTTCCAATTCAATAAAGGGTAAAAATTTATGTATTGGCATATAGTACCTTACAAATGGCCCGGCACTGAATGACACTTGATTCGAATAACCTGAACTTTCTTTCGATTCTGATATATTTAGACTTAAGTTCAAACCAAACGCTAAATTTTTAATCACAAAATATCCGACTTTCGGTAATAGATTAAAACCAACAGTTTTATAACTATTATCAGGATACGTATTACTCTTAATAGTTTCGGTTGAATATCCCAGGGAAATCGGATTTGGACCTGTTTCTGTCCCTGGCATTGCAAGGTTTGTTGAAATTCCTAAAAGGATATTCCCCTGACTTGTTTGAGCTTTTAACAAGGAAAAATTTAGAATAATAAAAACGCATAGAAATAATACTTTAACTATTTTCACAACTTTTGATGTTTAATTATTGCCTACACTAATGGTTTTCGGCTTCCCCTGAAATTGTTTGGTTATTAGTTTAAGAATAAAAATAGTAAATTTAAGGGACTCATTATTTCAATAGTTTCCTTTTTTCAACCTCATGTAAAACTTCCATTTGGTGTCTGGCGATTTGGTTAAGTCTGACCAATCGCTTACTTTGCGGCATTTCCTCGCTGATAAAAACGGCATTCAGGTTTTCCATATTTGAGAGGCAAATAAGCTCGTTAATGGTGGCATAGTCGCGTATGTTTCCCTTCAGATCAGGATTAGCATCATGCCAATGTTTCGCGGTAATACCAAACATGGCAACATTCAGCACATCGGCTTCGTTGGCATATACAAACGATATTTGCTGCGGTGTAAGTTCTGCCGGAATGAGGTTTTGCTTAATGGCATCGGTATGAATGTGATAGTTCAGTTTGGAAAGTTCGCGTTTTGCCGACCAGCCCAGTTGCTTTTGCTCGTCTTCTTTGAGTCGTTGGAATTCCTCGATTAAATAGATTTTGAACGGTACACTTATGGCTGAACCAAATTCAAACGCAATATCTTTATGTGCATAAGTGCCACCGTATTTCCCTTTCTTTACAAATATCCCAATGGCCGAAGTTTTTTCAATCCATTCAGACACACTCATTACAAAATTTGGCAATCCGGCGTGTGATTTAAAGTGGTCAAATTCGACCACTTTAAAATTCGGGTTATGAATCATTTCCCACGTTCCCATAAATTCAAGTGAATACCTGTTACGCAGCCAGTTTTTAATAATGTCTGCAGCTCTACTCATGCTTTCTTTGGCATTTGCCATGTCCGTAAGCGAAATATAGTCTTGTTCCTGAAATGTTACAATCGTAACTTCTGTTTCCTGTACGGTTATCTTTGCCATCTTGAATTATTTGTTTTAGAATAATTAAAGTATCCAATCGATAGTGGAATTCGACCCATTTAATCACTTACACCAAATAAAATAAAGTCAATTGACTAAATTTAAATCATTTATTTTGCTTTATCCACAAATACAATGCTGCTCATAATGCTAATAAGTATCACTCCTACAAAAAACAGGACCAATCCCATTTTGCTTTTTGAATTGATCCTACTGACCCTAAAAAGTAAATATCCTGCCAGCATATTAAATAATGCCCACAACACATTAATCAATGGAGAAGATAATCCTTGTCCCGGTGGGTTAGCAAATGGACTAGGGAAAGCATTTCCTGAAATTCCATTCACAAAATGAGGAACTGCATTCGTTAAGAATGCTCCTGCAAAAAATCCTGCTACGTAATGATACCATTTCATGGATTTTTCTACTGATTTGATTGTTTTTGTCATTGGTGTAAAATTTTATTTGTTCTAATATATTTTTTCCTTGTCCTCGTTTCTGATGATCTAACAATTTACAAGTCGATATTTTTTTGTTTCACTCAAGTTGTTCAAATTTATTATGCGCTAACATTAACATAAATTCAGCTCTAGACATACTATCTGCAGGTCTATAGTGCCAATGTCGAAACCCAAACTCCAGACTATATAATTCTTCTGTCTGCTCGTAACCTAAATCAAATAGGTGTTTAAAGAAGTATCGAAATAATTTTTCTTCTTTTGTATACAAATGGATTTTTTTATGTTCATCAAGTGTCAAATTTGTTTCTCCAATCAATGAATGAACAACTAATTCTAAATATCCATTATCGAGTGTACTTATGCGTTGTGAATTTAAAAAGCTGATAACAATTTGCTTGTCAGTAAAATGTTTTGCAACCCAAAGCTCTTCATTTTTTTCTTCCCAAAATTCTTTTATGTAAATCCAAAATCCATCAATTGAAGGTAAAAATTCAATTGTCTTTAAAAATACTTCAATAAGTTTCTCTTTTCCAACAACTAATTCCAATTCGTATATTTCGTTTTCGTTTTTTTGATATGCAACAAAATTCTCTTTGATCAATTCATATTCGAATTCACCATCTTCAATATCTTTTACAATTCCGATTGGAGGGATGAATTCTTTTTCTGAGTCATTAATTGGAAAAGAATGTAATCGTTGTCTCATATAGACTAAGTTTGTTTTCTGAATTAACTCATCCTTTTTTTCTATTATTTCAAAATTATCCAGTAGTTTAGCTTCCATTAAGTTAGGATTATTGAAGTCATCAAATGAAGCATCAAACGTATTTTTCAAAGCATCACCTAAATTCAATCCATAGGAATAAAAATTTCCAAAAAGACCAGTTTCATTGTCTTGTTCTCCCATTATGAGAAAATACCAAAGTTCATTTTTCATTTTTTATCTGCGCTTTGTTCTTTGAGATGAGACATGATAGTATAAACATACATTAATTTTAGAGCTATTGATATTCATTTACAAAGAAAGTGAACATTTATCATATTAACAAATGATCTTGCATAAATATTAAATTCTAACTATTCATTCAAACAGTCCCCGAATTCGAAGCCTTCTTTCCACCCTCTTTCCGTACAAATATATATGTTTACATGGGTTCATACAGCCGGTATGTACCCTAAATGCTGTTTATAACGGATCCTAAAACTTTAACCTGCCTAAATCCGCGTTGTTTACATACGTTTTGTCCGCATTCAAATACAGATTCACAAACGTCACCCTATGCAATGTCTGTAATTCAGTATACATACTCTGTATTTTCCAGTACTGTTGATCAACAGTTGGTCCACAGTTGATCAATAATAAAAAATCACATAAGCATTCTTAAATTATCCTATAACCCATATTTATTATAACCTAAAATGATATGGGTTATCTATGGGTTATCTATGGGTTGAATATGGGTTATCTAAGGAATTACTGTGGACCAATTATGGACCAACAGTAGACCAACTGTTCTCGTAAAGCATAAGTTGTGCATTGGATTAGTATTGGGTGCCCGGTTCAAAACAGGTCAATAGGCTGCATGAATCAATTTAAAAATTATTACTTGAGCGTCCTATGCTTGCTCACGTTGATTGTCTTTGAAAGTCAGGGATGATTTAAGTGACAGGCTTGCCGGAGTAAACTATTCTTTGAGAATTTTTGTTTTAAGAAATCAATGAGAACAACGCTTTTTATTAAAATCATTAAAAACAGGAAATTATGGCACGAATATTCATTACCGGATCGGCTGATGGGTTGGGACACCTGGCGGCAAAGATGTTGATCAGCCAGGGACATCAGGTGGTACTGCATGCCCGGACTGTAGAGCGTGGTCGGGTGGCGTTAAATAAAATACCTACGGCTGAAAAAGTGCTGATAGCCGATCTTTCCGATATGGAAGATACAAAAATGCTGGCTGCAGAAGTGAACGCACTGGGTAGGTTCGATGCCATCATTCATAATGCCGGGGTGTACCGGGTCTCAAACGAGTTGACTTATGCCGTAAACTCGTTGGCACCCTATATTTTAACTGCGTTGATTCAACGGCCGAAACGCCTGATCTACCTCAGTTCGGGCTTGCATTTGCAGGGTAATCCCACGTTGGAGAATCAGGATTATGACCCGGGGATGGTCAGTTACTCAGATTCAAAGCTTCAGGTAGTCATGTTATCCATGGCGGTGGCGCGTTACTGGCCGGAGGTGTATTCCAATGCTGTGAACCCGGGATGGGTGCCCACCAAAATGGGAGGCCCCGGAGCACCCGACGATCTGCAGAAAGGTGCCGAGACTCAGGCATGGCTCGCGGTGAGCAACGAGGCAAATGCAAGGGTAAGTGGCCGGTATTTTTTCCACCAAAAGGAAGCACATTTTTTACCCGCGGCAGCCGATGCAAGTCTGCAGGACAAGTTTCTGGCGCACTGCAAAAAGATCAGCGGGGTGAAGTTTCCAGTTGAAAGATAACCCCAAAGTTACTGAATAAAGAATAGCACGCGGATTCTCACGGATAGAGCGGATTTACGCAGATAAAAATATTGTAACGGATTTTGAATACGGATTTTATTCATACAAGTATGAATGATAAAAGACTTCCATCTCTGAATCATTCCAATTTATTGGAATTTAAATCCGTATTAATCCGCTAAATCCGCGTTAATCCGCGTTCTAATCTTATCTTAATTTTCAACTTATTAATAGGACATTATTCCCTTTTATCCGACAAACCGCTGAAATAAGCGGTTGATCGGAATCGTTTCGATCTTTCGTCTAACCGATTCTTCAGTTTTATCGGTTTGACGCATGG
>CAIYOZ010000447.1 GCA_903927945.1 uncultured Bacteroidales bacterium
AGCTAAAATAATTATTTCAATCAGCATTAACTCATTTGCCCCGAACTAAAAGAATGTCTAAACAGATATAAAATGTTTTTCGGGTATTATTGATTTTAGTATTTAACAAAAGTTTTTTTTATGTTATTATCAAGAAAAACTCTATATTTGAACAGATATTTGGCACTAACCTTTTAGACGTCAATTATGTGGAAGGATTATTTCTATTTTTCCCGAGGCCAACGGATCGGCATCATGGTGCTGATGGTGCTTATAATACTGGCATTGATACTAAATTTTTCATTACCTTATTTTTTTCAGACGAAACCTGAAGACGGGACTGCTTTTTTAAAGGAAGTGGAAGTGTTTAAAAGATCATTGGTATCAAGAGATAGTACACAGTTGGTAGCTCGTCAGCAGGAATATGAAAAACGCCAACGTCAGTACGAAGAACAGTATCAGAAATATAAAATTCTTCATCCTTTTCCTTCCTTTAAAAGTACACCTTATACACTCTTCTCTTTTGACCCGAATGTTTCTGATTCAGCCACTTTTGTCCGTTTGGGATTAAAACCGTTTATAGCCTCCAACATCCTGAAGTACCGGAATAAAGGGGGCTGGTTCCGGACAAAGGACAGTTTTGGGAAGGTGTACGGGATTAGTCCTGATAAGTACAAGGAGTTGGAACCTTACCTTATGATTCATGAAAAGCCACTTACAAAAGCCGATTCAATGTATATCCTCCGAAAAGAAACAAGGAAAGATTTGATGGTTGAATTGAACTCTGCCGATACTACCCTGTTGATGCAAGTCATTGGAATCGGGAGAGGATTCGCCAATGGGATTATCCATTTTAGAAATCAATCCGGTGGTTTTGTGTCCGTGGATCAACTAAGTGAGCTTTATGGAATGCGACCTGACAATCTGGAACGTATCCGTCCTTTTTGTCGGGTAAATGCTGAGTTAGTCAAGAAAATAAAAGTCAATATAGCCAGTGTAGAGCGGCTGAAGAGTCATCCTTACCTCAGCTTTTATCAATCAAGGGCAATCTATGAACTCAGGCGAAAAAAAGGGAAACTTAAAAATATAAATGAATTGAATGTGCTGCCTGAATTTACTCCCGTAAGTTTAGCAAAGATCAAACCTTATCTGAGCTTTGAATAATTGAATTGACCTCTCGAATTATAAAAATTAAACATCTTGACAATTAATTTTTCTAAAAACTTAAACTTTATGGCATTAATTTTGATTCATCTATGAGAATTAAAATAAGAATGTAAAAAAGATTTAGTACGGTCCTTTAACTATTTTAAGCAATGAAATCACATTCAAAGTATTTACTACTCCTCTTGTTGTTGCCATTGATGATGGCATGCAAGGATTTCTTCAATGATATCTTCAATGATAAATCTACGGTTTATCATGTAGATATAGCGACGGTTAAAAATCCAACATTGAGTTCCAAGTTCTTCTTTGTGTTGGATAATAATCAAATTATGCAGATTACTCAAACTGATTTGCCTTCCTTTGTACCAAAAGATGGTCAACGTATCATTGCCAATTATAGCATCTTATCAAAGGTGGATAGTACAAATGTTCCGGTAAAACTTTTTGATGCTTCTTCTGTGCTCACAAAAGGGATTTTTAAAATCACACCTGCAACGCAGGATAGTATAGGAAACGACTCGGTTTTTGTCAGAGATATGTGGATTGGGAATGACTTCCTGAATGTTGAATTCTCTTATTGGGGATTTAACAGAACTCACTTTATCAATATGGTTTCAGACGCTTCGAAGGTATTCACCGATGGTAAAACGCATCTGGAATTCAGACACAATGGTAATGGAGATACTCCGACGTATTTATTGAGGGGAATCGTTTCTTTCAACCTGAAATCGTTGCAAGCCGGTGTTACCGGAAACTCATTGAATTTAGTGATTCATGTGAAAGTTCCTTATAAAACTGCTGTGCAAATGTATGACGTAACCTATAATTTTGGTCCGACAACCTCAACAGTTTATACCGGTCCTCAACTAAGTGGATTTATGAAAGATTTGCCTAGCATGCATTAATGGTTATTTTTATTTATGGGAAATCCGGATTTTTAAAACAAGTCCGGATTTTTTATTGAAGACTATTCACGTGAGATGAAGAATTTGAGTTAGAAATTCTAAGGCAGTCAAACAAATTGATTACATTTGTTTTTTAATTGGAAATATAAAAAAAGTTGAATGCTACATAAAATATCAGATATTCAAACCATCTCTGGAAATATCGTGAATGTGATTACGGGAACTATTATAAAAGGGATAGTCACAATTGCAGACGGAAAAATATCCCACATAGAAGCCAGTGATGACGTTATTGATCAGTTTATAATCCCCGGGTTGGTTGATGCGCATATTCATATTGAAAGTTCGATGATGCTGCCGGCTGAATTTGCACGATACAGTATCGTTCATGGGACGGTAGCCTGTGTGTGCGATCCCCATGAAATTGCCAACGTATGTGGGGTGGCAGGAGTGGATTATATGATTGAAAATGGAAGACATTCGCCCATGAAGTTCTTTTTTGGAGCTCCTTCCTGTGTGCCATCAACTAAGTTTGAAACTTCCGGGGCTATACTGGATGCTGCTGCCGTTGAAGAACTACTACAACGGAATGACATCTATTTTTTAGCTGAAATGATGAATTTTCCTGGAGTGATCCATAATAACAAGCAGGTCCATTTAAAGCTTCAGGCGGCACGATCGGCAGGAAAACCAGTAGATGGCCATGCGCCTGATTTAAATGGCGAGGATCTGATCGCATACGTTTCAGGTGGCATTTCAACAGACCATGAGTGCATGACGTTGGCAGATGCCGAGGCAAAGATTGCGTTAGGCATGAAAGTACAGATCAGGGAAGGGAGTGCTGCTAAGAATTTTGATGATTTATTATCTTTGCTGGATCACCACGCTGAAAACATTATGTTTTGTTCGGACGATAAACATCCGGATGATTTATTGAAAAACGGGCATATAAATTCCCTGATTAAACGTGCTGTCGCTAAAGGGTATGATCCGGTGAAAGTGTTGAGAGTATGTTCACTGAATCCGGTGAAACATTATAAACTGGATGTGGGATTGTTGCAAATAGGCGATCCTGCTGATTTTAATATCGTCAAGAACCTGACAGATTTTGATATTAAATCAACATATATTGGCGGGGAAAAAGTTTCTGAGGGTGGAATAGCCCTGTATCCAAGGTACATTCCTAGTGAAGTAATCAATCAGTTCAATGCAGAAAAGATAACGATCAGCCAGCTTCATGTAACACCTTCGGGTAAAAGTTTAAATGTGATCGTGGTGGATGATGGCCAGTTATTTACATATGCCCATTGGATGGATCTGAAAATTGAAAGTGGCAATGTGATTTCGGATATTGAAAATGATGTACTCAAGTTGGTCGTCTATAATCGTTATCAACCATCAGTTCCCGCCATTGGGTTTATTAAAAATATAGGAATAAAGAATGGAGCTCTGGCTTCGACTGTCTCGCATGATAGCCATAACATTGTGGCAGTAGGTACATCAGACGAAGAAATTGTTTCTGCTATCAATCAAATTATTGAAAGCAAGGGTGGTATTCTGGCTTGTCAAGGAATGCGAACCTGTTTATTGCCCTTACCGGTCGGCGGAACAATGTCTGATAGTGAAGGATCCATTATTTCCAGACAATACGAAGAAATTGATACCATGGCTAAAGAGATGGGCTCAACACTGAAAGCACCGTTTATGACCCTGGCATTTATGTCATTATTGGTTATCCCAAAGTTGAAATTAAGTGATAAAGGACTTTTTGATGGTACAACTTTTACATTTGCAAATTTAATGGAATAAGAATGAGAGGTGAGGAGCGAGGAATGAGGAATGAGGAACGAGAAATAAGAAATAAGAAAT
>CAIYOZ010000448.1 GCA_903927945.1 uncultured Bacteroidales bacterium
CTTCACGACTTACAGTTGTATTTACCAAGCCCTTCACTTTAGATAAGCGTTTTGATATTTCAGCAGCCACTTTATCCGTTTGGGTAAAATCATAACCGTAAATTTCAACATCAAGAGTGGATTGTCCGCCCATCATACTCATACCACCACCGGCAGTTACAGTCGATTTACGAATTTCAGGTAATTTACTGATATCATTTCGAATACTATCTGTTATTGTGAATGATGAGCGTTTTCTATCTTTCAAGTTGACCATTTTCATGGAGAACGTTCCAACATTACTTGAGTTTTTAGCAAATAATGACCCAAATACATTTTTACTGCTGGCCTGACCCACACTAAAGTTAATAATTTCAAGTTCAGGATATTTAGTTTTCCATTCGGTATATAGTTTCTGACAAATACCTTTTGTTATTTCCATTCTTGTACCTACCGGCATTTCAATAGTTGCCGAAACAATACCACTGTCCTGCGCAGGGAAATTTTCTGTTCCTACCCAGCCTACAGCCAACGGAATAATACTCAGGAAAAAGAATAAAGTTGCAAAACCTAATACTGATTTTTTATGACGAACAGCCCAGTTTACCAATTGAGCATATTTTTCATCCAGTTTGTCCAGAAAACGTTCAATTGGTCCATAAACAGCATTAAATCCTTTACTACGGTTAGGGTTAAGTCGCAACAATTGCGAAGCCAGCATAGGAGTCAGTGTCAAAGCACAAACCATTGAAACGGTAATAATAATGGTTACCATCCAACCAAGTTGAGCAAACATTACACCAGCCATCCCCGAAACCATAGTCAACGGAAGGAAAACAGCAATAATAGTCAAAGTTGAAGCAATAATTGAAAGTCCAACTTCGTTAGTTCCGTTTACTGCAGCAGTTTTTGGCCGACTTCCACGTTCAATATGTGTCGTTATATTTTCGAGTACCACAATGGCATCGTCCACCACCAACCCGATGGCAAGCGAAAGCGAACTCAGGGAAATAATATTCAACGTACCGCCTGTAAGACTCAGGTAAATAAATGCGGCAATTAACGAAATTGGAATGGTCAGAATAATAATTACCGTTGCACGCCAACGTCCAAGGAAGAACAAAACCACAATCATTACAAATAAAAGTGCATAGATAACTGTTTCGGCCAAACTGTCAATGGTGCGAATGATATTATCCGAAGTATCACTAATAACCGTAAGTTTCACATCCGATGGCAGATTCTTCTGTATCGTAGGCAACATTTTTTTTACTTCTTTGGCAATCTGAACGGTATTAGCTCCCGATTGCTTTTGAACTATGATAGAAGCACCCTGAACACCATTGGTATAACTTTCCTGCATTCGTTCTTCATGCTTGTCGCTTACTACAGCCACATCCGACAACTTAACCGTTTTGCCGTTATAATTACCAACGACAATATTATTCATTTCGGCAGGATCTTTAAATTCACCTTCAACACGCAAAGCATAGGTTTCGCTACCAACATCCATCGATCCGGCTGGTGTATTCACATTTTCCATGCGAATATATTGTGCCAATGCCTCGATGGTCATGTGATAAGCTTCAAGTTTTAATGGGTCGACATAAACCTCAATTTCACGTTGAGGAGCACCGTTGATTGAAACAGAACCAACCCCGTTAATACGTGCCAGCGGGTTCGACACTTTCGTATCGAGGATTTTGTAAAGAGCAGGCAAACTCTGATTAGCTGTTGCCGAAAGCATTATTACCGGAATCATATCGGTACTAAGCTTGAAAATAATTGGATTTCCGGCACCGGCTGGCATAAACGATTTCACCAGGTCCAGTTTGTTACGGATATCATTGGTTACAACATTCAGATCCAATCCGTAATCGAATTCCATAGTAATAATCGAACGATTTTCCTTGGAGGTAGATTTTATGTTTTTAAGATTGGAAACTGTATTAAGTGAACTCTCCAGTGGGCGCGTTACATTTGTTTCAACATCCGAAGCACTGGCA
>CAIYOZ010000449.1 GCA_903927945.1 uncultured Bacteroidales bacterium
CAGAATAAGTTTATGTGCACAACTTTTAATGGTAGTTTTACGAGGTCGTTTGAAAAAAATGATTATTTTTGCGTGTTAATTAATTTAATATTGATGAAAATGTCCAATATCCATGGATCGATACATTTCAAAGTTCCGGAACCTACGTTAAGGCGATTGCCCTGGTACCTGGCGTATGCTAAATTAGTTTTAAAGGAGGGTGAAATGTATTTGTCATCTACTCAAATAGCTAAAAACATTGCTGTTGATGCCTCCATGGTAGCCAAGGATTTGTCGTATGTCAATATTTCCGGTCGTACACGGGTTGGTTACGACGTGAAGGAATTAGTGGGAATCCTGGAGGAATTTCTGGGTTTTACGAATTCGCATAAAGCTTTTTTGTTTGGTGTCGGAAGTTTGGGAGGTGCCTTGATGCATGACAACGGGCTGGAGCAGTTTGGGCTCGAAATTGTGGCTGGTTTTGATGTGAAATACGAATTGACCGGAACGAGTATCAATCATGTTCCGATTCATCATATCGACCGGTTTCAGGAACTTCAACAACAAACCGGGATAAATATTGGGGTGTTGACTGTCCCGGTAGAAAAGGCACAAATGGTATCAGAAATTATGATTGAGGGAGGCATTCAGGCTATCTGGAACTTTACGCCCTTTCGGATACGGGTACCTGAAAACATTATTGTTCAGAATACTTCCATATATGCTCATTTAGCTGTGATGTTCAATCGGTTGAATGCTATCAAAGAAGATGAAAAGAAAAGATTGTCCACTCAAAAACCTCAAAAAACAAAATGAAGATATTTGCCATAGGTCAAAATTATAAGGAACACAACAAAGAACTTAACAGTACCAACCCCACAGAACCGGTGGTCTTTATGAAGCCGGATACCGCATTACTTAAAAATAACAAGCCTTTTTATATTCCCGATTTTACCAACGAGTTGCATTATGAAACGGAACTTATTGTTAAATTTAACCGGCTTGGAAAGAATATTGACACGTCATTTTCAAACCGGTATTATGCCGAAATTGGATTAGGAGTAGACTTTACAGCCCGTGACTTGCAACGAAAACTCAAGGCTGAAGGTAAACCCTGGGAGTTAAGCAAGGCTTTCGATAATTCGGCGGTGATAGGTAATTTTTTCCCAGTTGAAGAACTGGGAAATATACAAGAGATTCAGTTTCGGTTGGATTTAAACGGCAAAACTGTTCAGAACGGCAATTCGAGTGAAATGATTTTTCCGATAAATGAACTTGTTATGTATGTTAGTCGTTTCTTCACCATAAAGATTGGCGATATCCTTTTTACAGGTACTCCTGCGGGGGTAGGGAAGGTAACAATTGGCGACAGGTTGGAAGGGTATATCTTTGATAAAAAAATGTTTGATTTTCAGATCAAATAGGTGGCATTTTTATTATTTTAAAAATATAATAAACAGGTTTTTAATTCGTTATTACGTTATATATGTTCACTAAAAAGATCCTTTTAATTACATGAAATATAGAATACTTATTTTTACTTTTTTCCTAACCTATATATCTGTTTTGTTCGCTCAGACAGAACAAATTACCTCTCACAAGTTGAATTGGAAAGGCATTGAAAAATGGTATGCCGGAACATCATCGATTAATGTGATGGCATTCGACAGCGCCCAGTACCCAACTGATAACCACCTTCCTTATTTTAACCAACGCATGGTATGCGATCCAAACTCTTCGTATCAGGCGGAGATTAAAAACCCGGTATACTTACCTGTGTCCGTTGATGAAAATGCGTTGCTATCCAGGGCAAATGTGAATCAGAATCATCCGGTAATTGAAAACAGGATTCTGCACGATAAAGGTACCAGTTACCTGAACATAAGTGTACTTCCTTTTGCTGTTCAAAATGGCGTGTTACAAAAACTCCAGTCTTTTGATTTGCAGATCACGAAAACTCCTGTTTCTCAAAAGTTAGCCGCTGTAAACCGGATGAGTCTTTCAACTTCAAATTCGCGTACCTACACGACAACCTCTGTGTTGGCCCAGGGTAAGTTTGTAAAAATAAAAATCACTGATAACGGAATTTACAAACTGACATATGAAGATTTGACCTCTATGGGCATCGATCCGGCTAATGTTCGTATTTTCGGATATGGTGGTGCTGTTTTGGATCAGAGTTTTTTAACCCCGAAACTGGATGACTTGCCCGAAGTGGCTATCTACATGAACAAGGGGGCAGATGGCATCTTCAATGCAGGGGATTATATTTTGTTTTATGGCCAGGGGATCAATAAATGGACATATGATTACTCCTCTTCCTTGTTCAGGCATACTGTAAATCCATATTCCAACTTTGCTTATTATTTCGTATCATCAGATGCCGGAACTGGAAAGAAAATAGGGGTAGAGTCAATCGTTCCGCCTGATTCTTCTACGCCAACCAATACGGTGGAGGAATTTACGGATTATCAGGTTCATGAGAAAGAACTGTTGAATCTGGTCAATTCCGGTAAAGTGTTTTACGGTGAAACATTCAGCGATGTAACCTCTTATATCCTGCCATTTACATTTCCAAATCCTGTGACCACAAATTCTACATCTGTCTATCTGGATGTGGCTGCAACTTCTTCATCACCTTCTAACTTTAAACTTGATCTCAATGGCCAGCAATCCAAGAACCTGAGTGTGAATTCCAGTACATCCGGTGATATTTATGAAATGGGTATAGGCGCTTCTGGTATTTTTTCTTTTACTCCTCAAACCGATGCATTCAATATAAATATCACCTATTTGAAATCAACTTCAAATTCGGTTGGTTATTTAAATTACCTGGAGGTAAATGCACGCAGGCATCTCACGATGAGTGGGGCAGCCATGCAATTTCAAAACGTTGATTATCTGGGACAATCGTCTCTAAATCAGTACCTGTTGAGCAATGCAAGCAGCAATGTACAGATATGGGATATTACCGATCCTCAAAATATTGGTCAGATTGTAACCACAACGGTGAACGGAAAAATGGCTTTTACAGATTCGGGAAATGATGTGAAGCACTATATGGCAATTGATCCGACTAGCGGAGCTTCTTTCCCAAAACCTGATATAGTTGGTGTGATTCCTAACCAAAACCTGCATGCAATTGCTCAGGCAGACATGGTAATCCTCACACATCCTAATTTTTTGTCACAGGCTCAGACATTGGCTCAGGCACACCGGGATAAAGATCATATGACCGTGGAAGTGGTCACTACCGATCAGGTATATAATGAATTTTCATCGGGAACCCCGGATGCAACAGCCTATCGTTGGATAATGAAAATGCTTTATGACAGGGCATTACAGTCAAATAATACTGCTGATTTGCCTAAATATCTGTTGCTTTTTGGCAAAGGGTCTTATGATAACCGGAAAATACTATCCAATTCAGGGTATAATTACATATTGACCTATGAAGCAGATAACTCATTGGTATCTACTCTGTCATATGTGACCGATGATTATTTTGCATTGTTGGATGACAACGAAGGTGCCCAGGTGCCTTCCGATTTAATGAATATCGGCGTAGGCCGTTTTACGGTAACGAATACACAACAGGCAACTGATATGGTGAACAAGACCATTGGATATATGAATAATCAAAGTAAAGGTTATTGGAAGAATCAGATATGTTTTGTGGCTGATGATGGAGATGCTTCCTTGCATGCGAAACAAGCCGATAGTATTGCCGTATCAATTGCAACCAAAAATCCTGCTTATCAGGTAAATAAATTATATTTGGATGCCTTTGTACCTGTGGTGAATGCAAGTGGTCAGACCTATCCTTTAGCTAAGAGCAAATTATTGAATTTGTTCCGCACAGGGTTGTTTCTGCTTAATTATACCGGTCATGCATCTCCAGGTGCCTGGGCCAGTGAAGGCGTTTTTACAACCGCGGATATTGTTACGTTAGCTAATACTCATTTACCGTTCATTTATGCAGCCACCTGTGATTTTTTACAATTTGATGATCAGATACTATCGGCTGGCGAACAGGTTATTTATAAACCAATCGGAGGAGGAATAGGGATAGTAGCTGCTGCGCGACCGGTATATGCATCACAGAATTTTACATTGGATAAATTGTTTTGTGAAACTTTAATGAAGAAACAACCCGGCAACCCACTTCGAATTGGAGACGTACTTTCATATACGAAGAATAACATTGGGACTGAAATTAATAAATTGTCATACGTTTATGTAGGTGATCCTGCTCTTAAATTAAGTTATCCAACACAATACCAGGTGCTGACAACTCAGGTTAATCAAAGTTCAGCTTTAGTGGGTGATACATTGAGTGCATTGAGTGTCGCAACAGTTCATGGTATTATTGCCGATGCGAATGGAAATAAGGTTACCAATTTCAACGGGACTATTCATCCGATTGTTTATGATAAGGTTCAACGAATAACCACTCTCAATAATGACGGTGATGGCGGTATGTCCTACAATGACCGGCCAAATACACTGTTTTCGGGAGATGCAAAGGTCACAAATGGTACATACAGTTTTTCTTTTATGTTACCCAAGGATATCAAATATAATTTTGGGGGTGGGAGAATTGATTATTATGCTAACGACGATATCAATGATTTTGAAGCTCAGGGTTACTACGAAAATTTCATTGTAGGAGGTGCAGATAAAAATACAGTGTTAGAAACTGTAGGTCCAAAAGTAGATTTGTATTTAAATTCAGCAAACTTTGTATCCGGGCAGAAAGTGAATGAAACACCTCTATTTATGGCAAATGTGAGCGATAGCGATGGAATCAATACTGTGGGAAGTGGTATCGGACACGATATCACATTGACTGTAGATCAGGATCCAGTACAATCATACGTCCTCAATGATTATTTTCAGGCGAATACCAATAGTTATTCCAGTGGAGTTCTCAATTACAAATTGCCGGTAATGACAAATGGTAAACATACTCTTTCACTTCGAGTGTGGGATTTATTGAATAATTCAACTACTAATTCCATTAATTTTGAAGTAGTTACAGGACTGGCACCCAGCATATTTTCGGTATACAATTATCCAAATCCTGTAAAAACCGAAACCACTATTATCGTTAACCACGACAGACCAGAGACTGTTTTAGGAACCAGGGTTGAAATTTTTGATTTGTCAGGACGCATTATCTGGTCTTTCTCTCAATCGAGTGCTGATAATATCACCTGGAATCTTATTTCGAACAGTGGTGAAAAAGTTAAAACGGGTATTTACCTTTACCGTGTAAGTATAAAAACAAAAAACAGCGATTCAACATCAAAAACAAATAAAATGTTGATCGTAGGACAATAAAATTAAAATTATCCGTTTGAATATTTAATTTATTAATTCTTTTTAGTAATATTGCATTTTAAACAAAATATAATTTTCGAATGAAAAATAATCTGTTAGCACTTTGTGCTTTTTTAGCGTTATCTGTTAATGTTGTTGGTCAGGTTCTTAATCCGATAGTTACTGCGGTTCCATCCTTATCCATTGCGCCGGATGCAAGGGCAGGAGGTATGGGTGATATTGGTGCTGCTACTGCACCGGATGTAAACTCCCAATATTGGAACGCCGCGAAATATGTATTTATGGAAAGTGATGCCGGTGTGTCTTTATCCTATACTCCGTGGCTTCGTAAGCTGGTATCTGATATTGATCTTGCGTATGTAGCCGGTTATTGGAAATTCGATCAACGTCAGGCTTTAAGTGCTTCATTACGATATTTTTCATTAGGAGATATCACCCTGATGGATCAATTAGGTATACCTCAAGGATCAGCTCATCCGAATGAAGTGGCTGTAGATTTTGCCTATTCACGATTACTATCCGATAAACTCTCGGCAGCTGCAACACTGCGTTTCATTTACTCGGATTTGAATAATGGTATCAATTTGTCAGGAGGAACACCCATGTATCCGGGGGCTGCTGTTGCTGCTGATATTTCGGCATATTACAGGACACCAATGACGTTGGAGAATGTAGAAGGCAAGTTGGCCTTCGGTTTGAATATCTCGAATATCGGATCTAAGATATCATATGATAAAAATGAGACCAGCAATTTCATTCCTACTAATTTACGTCTCGGAAGTTCGTATGAATATCCAATTGATAACTATAACAAGATATCAGTGAGTGCAGACTTGAACAAATTATTGGTTCCCACCCCAAAACTGAATCCCACAGCTGCCGATATTACAGCCTATAATAAGTTGTCACCTATAGCCGGTATTTTCCAGTCATTTGGTGATGCCCCTGGAGGATTTAAAGAAGAAATGGAAGAAATTATGTGGTCGGTGGGTGCTGAATATGCCTATAACAACCAGTTCTTTGTACGAGGTGGGTATTTTAATGAAAGTCAATGGAAGGGTAATCGGAAGTACTTTACTGCCGGTGCCGGTTTTAAATTGAACATATTCCAGTTAGATGCTGCATATGTTATTGCCACATCTCAATCAAATCCTTTAGATCAAACATTGCGTTTCTCTCTTTCGTTTGATATGTACGGGTTGAAAAATCTGGTAAAATAATTTATTGGAGCTAAGATAAAGACTTTATACCATAATTTTTTTGAAACGGTTGATCACTTCCTTCTGGTTGGTTCGACCGTTTTTCTTAATACAGAGGTAAGGAGGTAAGGAGGTAAGAGGTAAGGAATGAGGAACGAGAAATCAGTTAAAAAAGGCAAGAAATAAGTAATAAAGAAGTGAAATGAATATGAATATACGAGTTGGATTTGGATATGATGTACATATTTTTGCACCGGGTAGAGAATTGTGGTTAGGGGGTATTCGAATTGAACACAGCGTTGGCTTGTTGGGTCATTCGGATGCGGATGTGTTGATACATGCACTGTGTGATGCTTTACTAGGAGCAGCAAACCTGAGGGACATAGGGTTTCATTTTCCCGATAATTCGAAAGATTATGAAAACATTGACAGTAAAATATTATTACTGGAAACTACACTCTTGTTACGTAATAATGGGTACGAATTTGGAAATGCTGATTGTACTGTTTGCGCGGAGGAACCTAAACTTAATCCGCATATTTCAGAAATGCAAAATTGTTTGTCCGGAGTAATGGGGGTAGAGCCTGACACTATTTCCATCAAAGCGACTACCTCCGAAAAAATGGGGTTTGTGGGGAGAAAGGAAGGGATTGCTGCGTATGCCTCTGTTCTTATTTATAAGGTTTAACGAAGTTGCTATATGTGTTAATTAGTTTTACCTATTGGATTATATAAAAATTCTATAAGAATGTATGATGTATTCAATTAATATATGATTATTTTTGCATTATAAAATATAAACCAATAAAAATATAAATCATGGCAGTATTAGTAGGAAAAAAAGCACCTGTATTTAACAGCAAGGCTGTTATTAATGGAAGTGAAATTGTAGAAGATTTCTCTTTGGAAAAATTTGTAGGAAAGAAATATGTTGTTTTCTTCTTTTATCCAGCGGATTTTACCTTTGTATGTCCAACAGAATTACTTGCATTTCAAGAAAAGTTATCTGACTTTGAACAAAGAGATACTGTATTGGTTGGAGCCTCAACAGATTCGGAGTTTTCGCATTGGAAATGGCTTCAGACTCCAAAGAATCAAGGGGGTATTCAGGGAGTAAGTTATCCATTGGTAGTCGATCAGAATTTAACCATTTCAAAAAGTTATGATGTCTTAGTAGGTTCGGAAGAATACGATGAAGAAGGAAATGAGACTTTTGTGGGTGAGCCAAAAGCCTATCGTGGTTTGTTCTTGATCGATAAAGAGGGGATAGTACGGCATCAACTAGTCAATGACTTGCCACTTGGACGAAATGTGGACGAAGTGCTGAGAATGATTGACGCGTTGCAGTTTAATGAAGAATACGGGGAAGTATGTCCTGCTAACTGGAAAAAAGGCGAAAAAGCCCTGAAAGCAACTCAAGAAGGTATTGCAAGTTACTTGGCTGAAAAGGTTTAAGCAATAATTTTTCAACTTTATTAAATCGCTGTGACGTTATGTTATGGCGATTTTTTATTGATAGAATTTAAATTTGAAACGAAATTGAATAATAATGCTTACAAACTCATTAAGTATTAAATCAATTAACTATTTTTGTAGACTCATACACATTCTTCCGTGAAAGGTCAAGAATGAATGACCAAAGTCCAATTTTTTTTATTCCATTATATTTATCTTGATGAGATTCATTGCTTTTAAAATTTGCTTGTTTATTATTCTTTTGATTAATTCCCGAATTGTGTTGGCCCAGGATGAACGGGCTCAATTACCATTAGCATTGCGAAATGCCTATTTTGGTGTAAGTGTCGGATCCATCGATTATGATTTTGGGAAAGATCAATTTATGAACCCGAATCCACTTCTTTATAAATTTAATAGTGTTACGGTAAATCATCCTGCGGTTCGCTTGGTGCTTTATGGGTATGAATTTAATAAATATCTTTCGGCCCAATTGACTTATATGCGTCCGGTTTCTTGGGTGTTTTATTACTATGACAAGGGTGCAGAAACAAATGCGCGAAGCTCAGTGTGGATGAATGTTGGTGGTCTTACGTTAAGACCTCAGCTGCCCATAAACGAACATATATTTATAAATGGTGAAGTTGGATTAGGAATTGTAACACGTCATGGGTTCAATGCAGAGGATGGAACACCCATCATCACAGGTGTCACTTATCCTACTGTTTTATTAGGAGCGGGGATTAATTATCATATCAATGATAATTGGCGTTTGATGTTAAGTGGGGCATATACTCCCAAAGATAATTCCGAGAAACAACCGACAACAACTTTTATAGCTGCGGGTTTCAATTATAAATTAACGCCAGTTTCTGATAAGAAACTTCAAGAGGCAACAGAAACAGGATATATTAATCCGAAACAATGGTTACAGATTGGTTATTCGAGTAATATTGCCGGTTATGGGATCAATAATGTTCTTGAAAAGGCGAGTCTTTTCTGGGGAGGGGATGTTGAAGCTTATCAAGGTTTATCGGTTTCATATCACCAAAATATTTATCATACAGCCAAAGTCTTTGCACTCGATTGGGGTGTGAGCGGATCTATTTGGCAAAGTACCGGAAAAAGTAAAATTCAGACTAATCTTAAAGAATCGTTCTTTACACTTTCAGCTTTTCCTGTATTGAGATTTAATTTTTTGCATACCCAACCGATGGATGCATATTTTTATTATTCTGTGGCGGGTCCATCCTATATATCTAAAATTATCATTGACGGTGTTGAAACCGGTGAACATTTTACATTTCAGGATAATATAGGTTTAGGGATATTTTTTGGTGAGAAACGAAATTTAAATGCCGAATTAAAAATAGGTCATTATTCGAATGGGAATATATTCCCTTTAAATGGTGCTGTAAAAATTCCTATCTCACTTAATTTAGGGTACGCTTTCTAATTTTTTTATAGTCTATATTTTTGCTTTTCATGTATTGATGATTTTGTAAGACTTACAACTTAATCTTAAAGCAAGCATGTTGATAAAAACTTTTGGTGCCGCTGTGCAAGGTATAAACGCTACCATTGTGACCATTGAAGTAAATATAAGCCAGGGAATTCGATTTTTCCATGTTGGATTACCCGATAGTGCTGTCAAAGAAAGTCACGAACGTATTGCCTCAGCCTTGGATTTTACCGGTCACAAACTTCCCCGCAAACAAATAGTCATCAACATGGCACCGGCCGATATTCGCAAGGAAGGATCGGCTTATGATTTGCCATTGGCTATTGGTATGATGGCAGCCGCCGGAACTATTAAATATCAGGAATTAGAACACTTTGTCATTATGGGTGAACTGTCCCTGGACGGAGGATTGCAACCAATGAAAGGAGTCTTGCCTATTGCTATCAAAGCACGTGAGGAAGGATTTAAAGGGTTTATCCTTCCAAAACAAAATGCGCGTGAGGCAGCAGTGGTCAATAACCTGATTGTATATGGAGTTGAAAGCATTACTGAAGTCATTGATTTCTTCAAGGGTACCTCTTTTCCAGAACCTACGATTGTGAATACCCGGGAGGAGTTTTACAACAATGTAAATAATTCAGAAATCGATTTCGCCGATGTCAAAGGGCAAGAAAATGTGAAACGAGCCTTGGAAGTAGCAGCAGCAGGCGGACATAATATCATCATGGTAGGACCTCCAGGAGCCGGTAAGTCCATGCTGGCCAAACGAATACCTACCATTCTGCCTCCATTATCACTCCAGGAAGCATTAGAAACGACAAAAATTCATTCAGTAGCCGGAAATATCGACAGTAATACTTCCCTGATATCCCAACGGCCTTTCAGAAGTCCGCATCATACTATATCCGATGTAGCCTTAGTAGGA
>CAIYOZ010000450.1 GCA_903927945.1 uncultured Bacteroidales bacterium
ATTCAGACAATAACCCATAATCCTGATTCCTCAATCCTGATATCCAGTAGTTCTATGGGTTTTCTCCCTAGTTGGTTCTAATCTCATTTTTTAATAATCCATATATAATCCATATATGATCCATATATAATCCATATATAATCCAAATCTATGTAGATATGGATTATTTATGGATCACTAAAGGATAACAAGTTATTTATATATCATTTTAAGTAAGACAGAAAGTGAATGAAATAAGGACTAAAAGTGGAGGAACCCGTAAATAGATATTATTATCACATTATAAAAATTGCACTATTGCACTCAAGAGCTACCATACACCATTGGGATACTCAAGTTCTAATCCGCTGCTTTGGGAGGCACAACACTCTTGAATTTATAGGGGAACTATACTTGGGACGTTTGGTAAAGATTTGGGATTGTGAAATAATTAATCAGAATGCAAAAACTATTCGGATAATACTATCAGTACTGTTTAATTCATGCCTTCGAAGTGCAACTGTCTTCTTTGAAAATCTAAACAATAGCTTCAAACTACCATGATAACACCTACAAAATACCTATCTATTTAAATAGGTATTGAGTAGGTATTATATAGGTATTATATAGGTATTGTATAGGTATTATCTCAAGACAGTTGCACTTCAAAGGCATGAACAATTGTTCAGCAACCAACGAGAAATATCGTTTTAAGGAAAATAGAATGATTTGTCCTTGAATTATTGTAGATTTAATTTGTATGAATGCAAAAACACTCATTTAATGCTAACTATCTGAATGCAAAAAAACCGTCCCGATATGGCTATCAGAACGGTCATTAAAAGAGTAGTAGTTAGCCTTATAAAAGGAATTTGCCCTCTATAAGCTATAAAATATGAACTATAATTTATTTACTTGCCACCCTTAGATTCCTGTCTTGTTTGATGACAGAATTTATATCCCGTACGATTTCATCAACACATTCCTTGGTGGATAAGGAAAGAGATTCAACCATGTTTGCCGTAAAATTGGATCTTAATCGATCACTGTTTATCTGACCTGCGTTAAGGAACGGCTGTTTGCGTTTTATGGAGTATCTTTTCTCAGTGATCAATGCGTTCCCCTTCCACAACTTGGTGGACACATGCAAATTTGTTTCTGCCGGATATCCCATTTCACTCATGGATGTGTAATAGTAATATAAGAAATAGATTACGGTGCTGCTTCGTTTATATTTTGACGTTGTGTTGCAGGTGTCAATCGTTATATCCAGCGTATAAAGTGAATCGGAGTATTCGCGGTTCGAAATGCCGAAGCTTCCTGTCCGCTGGCTTTCTTCTTTCAAGGAGCCGGCAAAGAAATCACCGTAGGGCTCCTGGATAGATTTCTGGCCCAATTTTACCCCCATGCTGAGCTCAAAATAATTGAAGACAATCAACGGAACAAACAGCCATTTTGCTTTGGACACCCGGGTCAAGCTATCAATGGGATAATCATTCAACCGTACTACTAACGAGTCGGTTGCCGGCACATCAGTTTTCTTGCTGTCGTGCAAATAACCGATAGGTGCATTGTAATTGTTCAAGCTCTTCTGAAACATTCTTGATTGAGAGCATGAAAGTGCCATAACGGCAATAATCATAATGTAGATGTAACGCATGATGAAGAAAATTAATTGTTGTATCGTAAATAGCGCACCCGTAATCCTGCTATATTCTTTAATATTGAATCACCCGGGTAAGAGTCAATTAAATCCTGATACCCTTTCAGTGATTCAGTGTAATCAAACCCACCACCGGTCTTTGCCAGCTCGTACTCCAGGTCGATAGCCAGTAATCGTTTCAGCAGCAAATAATCCTCAGTGCCTATCTGTCTTAAACTCACCACAGCTTTCGGGTAATCGTTATAGGTGATGTACAGAAGAGTTTTGGACAAATAGAAAGCGGGGGAATGAACGCCGGAAGCTCCCAGTGTGTTCAGGTACACGTTTAATTTAGAATACTTTTTAGCAAGTATCAACCGGTAAGTTGAATCCAATATCGTGGAGTTATTCACATCACTATCAGCTAAAGGTATGTAATTCACTACAGAATGATTCAAACTTAACTTTCCCAGCTCCGATTGCTTTTGGACAACATATTTTGGTGCCACACAAAAACTCATGCCGAAAGCAACTAGCACTACTAAAAATTTATTTCTCATTCTACAGTTTAAGTATTTAGAACAATATATTGTCGTGTTTTATTAAAGAATAGCACGCGGATTTCCACGGATAGAGCGGATTTACCCGGATAAGATTTTGTAACGGATTATGAATAATAACATAGATATCTGATATCATTTCAATTTATTGAAATTAAAATCCGTATTTATCCGCTAAATCAGCGTTTATCCGCGTTCTATTCTTATTTTTATTTTCAATTTATAAATGAGACATTATTTGGTTTCACTTAAAGTGAAGGGTAATTCAACGCCAAAAATACAAACTTTTTATAAACACCCATTCGTATTCTGTAATTATTTGAATAAAATATAATAGTATTTCATTTATGTGGAATTTAATAAATAGAAAAACCGTCGTGATATGACTATCAGAACGGTTCGTAGAGTTGGAAGAGTCTTTTTCTAATTTCTTTCACCGAAGGAATGTCCCTATCAGAGTCTCCCTGCCGGGCGGTACGTGTTGAAGAGTACACCCTTTCGTGTGCTTCGTGTCTCAATCAGGGTAAGGCTGCCTGGCGGAACGCTTTTCTCGAACAGCCGCTTTCCTTCTCCCAGTACCAATGGAAAGACCCACATGAAATATTCATCCACCAGTCCGGCGGCAATAAGCGTCTGCAGCAATTGACCGCTACCCCAGATATGCACCACCGGCCCATCCGATTGTTTCAACAGGCGTACCTTCTCCACGACATCACCGCTTATGTGCAGGGTTTTGTCCCAGTCGAAATGATCAAGCGTTTTCGTGACAAAGTACTGAACGCTTTCCCGATCGGGTCGTCGTCGTGCTTTGGCCAGTAGGCGGCAAATATCTCATAGGTACGGCGTCCCAGCAGCATGTCGAACTCCCCTTCAAAGGTTTTGCCAATGATTTGGCTTGCCTCGTCATCGAAGTAAGACATGGCCCATCCGCCATGCGTGAAATTATTCATTGGATCCTCTTCGGGACCTCCGGGTGACTGCATGACGCCGTCCACCGTGACTTGAGTAATGGCGATAATCTTTCTCATGGTTTGTTTAGTTGAGTTTACAGGGTAATAACGATCACTTGCTCAACTATAACATTGGAAAAAACTAAATGTTTGCATTATGGAATACCTCTCAAGCACGTGGAAGAATTGTCTTAATTCAAAACACATACTTTACAGATAGAATGTAACTTGACTATATGTTTCTGTGTCTTCGATATAACTATCAGAATCACAGTCCAAAAGATTATACCTATGTGGATCCTTTTTATCTATGTGAACTATGTGTATTGTTTTTGGCACGAACAATTATTTAGGAGGCGAAGAAAAAACATTAGAGTAAAATACAACTATCTGAATGCAAAAAACCGTCCCGATATTACTATCAGAACGGTTCTCAAAAGAGTAGGAGTAACTCTTCAAACTCTTTAATCCTTTCAAACCCTTCAAACTTCACAAACTTCACAAACTTCACCAACTCTTCAAACTCTTCAAACCTTTCAAACTCTTCAAACCCGGAACCCGGAACCCGGAACACAGAACACGGAATACATAACGGGGAAATTACGGATACGGTATCTCCACCCTGATACACGTTCCCTGACCCACTTCACTGGTAATCTCCAATTCCCCTTCCAACAAGATGACCCTTTCTTTCATACCTATTATCCCGTATGAATCCTGTCTGCCACTGGTATTCTGGTCAAAGCCGATCCCGTTATCACTGATTTCCAGGATGAGCCTGTTGGACTCATTTCTAAGTTGAACTTTCACCAATGTGGCTTTGGAATGATTTGCGATATTATTAAGTGCTTCTTGAAGAATTCTGAAAAACACCAGGGATTGTTGCGAATTGATTTCATGGGTTGAAATGTCAGCGTTAAATGCAGTACTGATCTGATGCCTGAGTTCGAATTCATGAAGATACGAGGTTGCGGTAGCAACAAATCCATTCATTTCAAGCAGTCCGGGCCTTAATCCATTCATAATCCTTCGGGCCGTTTTAATGGTTGTGTCTATCAGGGTTACTATATTATCAAATTTTGTGAATATGTCTTCCGAATCCATTGATGAATAAGATTGAATCACCTTGTTTTTAAGCAAGCCCATATCAATTTTGAGTGCCACTAACGTTTGACCCAGGTCATCATGTATCTCGCGGGCTAAGGCTACTTTTTCTTCTTCCCGCACATTCTGAAGATGGGACGCAAATTTCCGTAGTTGTTCCTCCGATTTATTTAGTGCCATCTCGGCTTGCTTTCGGTCAGTAATATCTTCTTTTATGGTCAGAAAATGGGTGATTTGCCCCGATGTATTAAAAATTGGAGAAATAGCGGTTGACTCCCAGTAAAGTTCTCCGTTTTTCTTCCTGTTGTGAAGTTCACCGCTCCATACTTTTCCCGATTGTATGGTTTGCCACAGTTGACCGTATTCCTCTTTCGGTTTTTCACCCGAACTAAATATCCGTATGTTTTCGTTTATCAGTTCATCGGCCGAATACCCTGTCAACTGTATGGTTTTGGGATTAACGTATTCAATGATTCCATCGGGGTCAGTGATACATATGGCATCCGGGCTTTGCTCCACCGCTATGGAAAGTTTTCGTAACTGTTCCTCGGCAATCCGTTGATCGGTGACATCGATATTGATCACCTGAAAATGCCTGGCTCCGTTCCACAATACTTCTTTTCGTGAAACTTTTACGTGGCGTGTTTTCTCATTTTTACAAACGATGCTTATTTCGTAGTCCAATACTTCATTTCCTTTTTTTCTTTCTATCTTTCTGTCCTGATGTTCAACATAACTTTCCGGGGTATATCGATTTATTGCGGGTGTACCGGTAAACTCTTCCAAATCATTGAATTCGTATATGTCAAGAAATGCCTTGTTTGCATAAACTGTTTTACCCTCCATAGATATGATGCGAATTCCAACTGGTGAATCAGAAATAGACCGTTGAAAGTTTAATTCTGACAGCATCAAACTTTGCATATGTTTCCGTACCAATACATACAAAAATCCGGAAGTAACGACAATGAAAAATGTGCCTTTAAACGTTTGAAATTTAGTCAGTAAATTAACGTCTTTTACTAGCAAATCAAGCAGTTCGTCCGAAAAAAGTATCCATAGGATGCCAAAAATAAAATAGATAAGTGTGATTTTATATTCAAACTTAAGGTTTTTGATAAATTCAGGTTTATGAGTTTTCATTCATTGGTAAGAAATAATTTATAAATACTTAACCCGGACATGCCAGAATTAAGAATTGAACGCGAATAAACGCTGATTTAGCGGATTAAAAACGGATAAGAAAAGTACTGTGTATTTTGATTTAACACCAACTGTAGGTAATTATGAACTAGATAGTTAGAGCCAAAAGTGCACAATATTGTGCCAAAAAAATACCCCAAATTGAAAGTTTAGATACTATGCAAAGATATAAACATTTTTTCATAAGGGACATCATGCGTGTATTAAATTTAATGTGGTGACCATTCCAGGTGCCATGATATATCTTTTCATGCCTGTTTCCCTCCGGCGAAGAGAGCATACTTCTCGCGAGTTCCTTCCGGAATCTTTGTTTGTCAGATTCCCAAGCCTTCTTCTGTCCAGTTTCTTTCACTTGCCATTTCCTCGTCGTAAGGATTTTCAGGTTGGAACGTCCCCTGTGATAGTGAACCTGCCGGTCGGTATGTGTTAAGGAGGACACCCCTGGATGTACTTCGGGTATTGATCAAGGTAAGGCTTCCTGGTGGTAGATCTTGTCCGAACAATCTCTTTCCTTTGCCAAGCACCAGTGGAAAGACCCACAGGCGATATTCGTCGATGAGTCCGGCGGAGATCAGCATTTGCAACAATATACTGCTGCCCCAGATATGCAACTCAGGTCCGTCCGATTCCTTTAACCGTTGAATGTCCTCCACGATATCACCACCTATGTGAACCGTATTCTCCCAGTCAAACCGGTTGAGCGAATTCGTGACAACATACTTTGTGGCCTTGTTGAACGCCTTTCCAATCGGGTCATCTCCGTGGTTGGGCCAATAGGAGGCAAAGATCTCATAGGTCCTTCGTCCCAGCAACATGTCGAACTCCCCGGCAATCGTCTCGCCAATGACCTGACTTGCCTCCTCGTCAAAGTAGGACATGGCCCAGCCACCCTGTGTGAAGCCATTCGTCGGATCTTCCTCAGGACCACCGGGTGCCTGCATGATCCCGTCCAATGTAACTTGTGTAATCGCGATAAGCTTTCTCATTGTTTTTTCTATTCAGTTATTAAAAAAGAAGTGTTTTTTGTGATACAACAATTTAAGAATTCGTTTGTTGTTATGTACCAAAAATGTCACAGATAAAAAAACCGTTCACTGTTACCAACGTGAACGGTTTTCATTGAGTATGACGTTAGGTTAGGATGTTATTTTACTCTTCACAATTTCCCCTTTTGTCACATAGTTATACAGGTTCTGCTTGATGATCGAATCCCAGCCTTTGACACAATTCTCATAACACTCTTGCCCTGGACGTAATCCCTCATGGGTGAAATGAATAGTGGTTTCATTCCCTTGAGGAATAATCTCAAAGATCATTTTTGTATTCGTCCATTCTTCCTTGTTTTGCTTTATCCAGTTAAGTTTGCTGTCGGTTACCAACCAAACTACCTTTTTATCCGGAATTAATTCAATGATTTTATGTTTTGAATAATGAACATCTCCGGAACGTACAATGAATTCATCATTCAATTTCTCCGTACTGCCCTCTACATTTTCAGTCCACCATTTCGATACGTTGAGAATTCTGTTGAATGCCTGTTCAGTCGGGACATTCATCGTAATGATGACATTATAATCAAATTTTTCCATTTTGTTTACTGTTTTATTGTTTATAAAAAATAGAAAGTGCTATACTGAGGTATAACAATTTCTAAAATAGTTTGTTGTCATCCGAAGCCATTGGGGAGGGGCAGACCCAGACCTCATTAACCCTCTATTGAATGATGTTGATGATGAATATCGTTACATAAATAAATATATATTGTACTATATTAGCTTATGTTGTTTTATGCACACCTTGAATCTACGGAGAAAAATATGGAATAAATCAATTTTGTAGTTGAAATTACTATTAATATTTTTTGTTGTGTAGTAGTACTATTTATTTAACGTTGGAAGTAAAAAGATTAAGATTTTTAGATGCTATATTTACCACGAAATCTAACTCTGAGCACGAATTTCAACCTGAAAAGCTGCATGGTGTGGGTGGAAATCTCAACAAAAAGAATCCGGGTAATGATCTAAAATCGGTTGCATGAAGCATTTTTTCACATTCCTTTTTCTTATTATACTTCTTATTCCTACTTCGATTGCCGCGGTTAGTAATGATTCAAAGGCTGGATTTTCCGGCGTTGAAAAAGAAACGGTCCAATACCCCGAAGCACCTGCTTCGACTCTGACAGCGACCATTCATGGAACAAATAATGTCTGCCTGAATGACCCGGCTCCTTCCGTAACTTTTCATGGCTCAGGAGGTATGTCTCCCTATACTTTTACCTATCAGCTGAATGGCGGTACCAACCTTTTTGTGACTTCGGCTTCCGGTGACAGTATCAATTTAACCGCCCCAACCGGTACCAGTGGTACCTTTGTCTATAGATTAATTAATGTTAAAGACTTCGCGAACCAACAGGCTGCCTTAACTGATTCGATCACCGTCACGGTGGGTACTTTTCCGGATGCCACGCTGAACTCCATCGTTGATTTAGGGACGGTGAACGGCAAGCCCGGATTTAAGTATTGCAGCGGCGAAGCGGATGTCTTATTTACCAACGGTTCGACGACCGTGGGAACAAATAAAAACTACGACATAAATTGGGGGGATGGTACCCCTGATTTTCTGAGCACCGCCTGGGGATCGGTGACTCATCACTACATGGTGGGATTGTGGACATTGACGTATATCGTGACCGGTACAGATGGTTGTATCACGACGAAACAGTATACCATTCTGGTGAATTCAAATGCCAAGGTATCCTTTGGTTCGGATAATAACTCAAAAGATATCTGCCTGGGGTCGGATTATTTCTTCAGGATTTCGAATACGGAAAGCAACCCCGACAGTACGGTATATACGGTGACCTACAACGACGGAACGGCACCGATCATCTACAAGACGAATCCTCCCGCCCTGATATCGCATACATTTAATAAATCTTCGTGCGGTGTAACCAGCATTACTGCCACAGGAACCTATATAAATTCATTTTCGGCCACCATCACCGTTTCCAATCCCTGCGGATCAGATGCTGTGACTGTGGCACCTATTTATGTATCCACACCTCCGGTAGCGAAACTGGATCTCCTTTCGCCTAAAATATGTGCGAACATACCTGCCTGCTTTACCGATAATTCAACGGGCAATGAAGTAACCAGTCAGGATCCCACCTGTAAAATCCCCAAACGGGTATGGAAGATCACTCCCTCTACGGGTTTTACTCTTACCAGCGGCTCGTTGGGTGATAATTTCGGGAATACAACGCCCAGTTCATGGATATCGGGATCACAGGTACTGTGTCCTAAATTCACTACGTCGGGCAATTACACCATTAAATTAATCGTGGGCAACCGGTGCGCTATTGATTCCACCGTTCAAACAGTCTTTGTGGAGCCGGCATTAATCCCTCTGTTTCAATTGGATAAAAATGAGGGTTGCGCTCCCCTTGCAGTCGTGGCTACAAACAAGAGCGACACCACCAACAATCATAACATCGCCTATTTGTGGGAAGTGGCTTACACACCCGGAAATTGCGGTACGTCTCCCGAAACCTGGAGTTTTACTTCTCCTACGGATAAAAATTCAGTGAATCCTTCGTTCAACTTTGTAACGCCGGGAATGTACACCATTAAACTTTCACTGACAAATTCGTGCGGCACTGTCAGTACCTCAAAAATGGTGCAAGTCACGAAACCACCGACTGTCATCATCAATAACCTGCCGGATTATTGTGATGTAGCAACTATCAATCCCTCAGCAATCGTGGATGGATGTGCACCCTTGGCAACCCCATTAACATACTCCTGGAGTTTCCCGGGAGGAAATCCTGCTACCTCCTCCTTAGTGAATCCGGGTTCCATCACGTACAACACCATCGGGACCGATACGGTGTATTTAAAGGTCACCAATGCCGATTGTGGGGCTGCCACTACGGCTTTCAAGGTGTTCACCATCCATAAAACCCCGACAGTGAATGACACCCCCGACCTTGAAGTATGTAAAGGCACGACTATCACAGGCATTAAATTTTCAGGCAGCGGAGTCAACACTACCTATAACTGGAGTATGAATACTGCCATTGGCTTGTCCCCGTTATCCGGAACAGACAGCATACCCTCGTTTATAACAGTTAATAATGGCATTGCACCCCTGGTAGCTACCATTACCGTCACACCCGTTGCAAATGGATGCACAGGTACGGCACACACATTTCGCATTACAGTAAATCCATCACCAAAGGTAGTGTTTTCAATTCCCAATCAGTCCATCTGTTCGGGGGATAACACGAATGCTGTTAAGCTGAGCAGTACCACAACTTCCGGCGTAAGTTTTAGTTGGACAACCACCATTCCTCCCGGAATAACTGGTGCTACCATCACTACGGGTTCCGATACCATCCCTGTTCAAACACTTGCAAATTCGACCAATGCACCCATCGTCCTGAAATACAAGGCAACTGCATTGTACAATGGAATTGTCTCCTGTACAGGTGCCGTCTATACGTACAGCATGACCGTGAACCCAAAGCCTGTTATTGCAGTTAATCCGGCAACCATTATTTGCAGTGGCAGTGCCTTTTCAGTAACTCCGGCAACCGGGGGTGGAAACATGGTGCCTGCCGGTACCACCTATACCTGGCCTGTGCCTTTGGTGAGTCCGGCGGGGGCCCTTGCAGGAGGTTCGCAACAAATAACAGGTCAGGCTGCCATAAGTCAAACACTGACCAACCTGACGGCTATAGCGGCAACTGCCACCTACACTGTAACCCCTAAATCGGGAGGATGCACGGGTATTCCCTTTACGGTTGTGGTGACCGTGAACCCCACGCCTTCGGTAACCGTGATGAATGACATGACGCTTTGTACGGGACAGGTGTTCAACCAACCGCTTGCTTTTACAGGATCCATGCCGGGAACTGTGTATACCTGGACTAATTCTGATGCCACTATTGGCTTGTCCTCCTCCGGGACTGGCACATTGCCTACGTTTACAACAAAAAACACCACTTCAAACCCTGTCGCTTCCATCATTACAGTGACTCCCACATTAAACGGGTGCAGTGGCATCTCCAAATTGTTTAAAATAACTGTGATTCCTGTGCTGACTGTCAATGCGGTATCCGATGTGATGGTCTGTCATAATCAAGCCAGCGTGGTGATCCCGTTATCAGGTACTGTGCCTGGAACGACCTTTTCGTGGGTGAACCCGAAACCGGGTATCGGATTGAAATCCTCCGGTACTGGTGATATTCCTGCTTTTACGGCGATCAATACCGGAACAGTTCCTGTGATAGATACCATCACGGTGACTCCATCCAATGCATTAGGTTGTGCGGGAGTCCCCATGACCTTTACCATGACCGTCAATCCATTTCTGGTAGTGTCTTTTTCGCCTCATGCAAAGAAACTCTGTTCGAATGAAAAGACCGTTCCGGTAACTCTTTCCAGTACAACCCCGACGGGGGTAAACTTCAACTGGACCGCTGCCATTCCAAGCGGTATCACCGGGGCAACCGCTTTGACAGGCGTAAACTTAATTCCTGCACAGGCCTATATCAATACGACAAACGCTCCATTGGAAGTTGTCTACAGTGCCACTGCTTCCTTTTCGGGGAATGTAACCTGTGGCTCTGCTTATTTTGACACCATTACGATACTTCCAACCCCGGTTATACAAGGCGTGTGGCGGGATACCATTTGCAGCGGTGCATCCTTTAAGTTCACCCCGGTCAATGGGAGTGGGAGTATAGTGCCCGCAGGTACCACCTTTACCTGGAGTGCTCCGGGATCCAATCCCGTGGGAGCTGTGACAGAAGGCTCGGAACAACTAAGCCCTGTTACATCCGTCGGGCAAACGTTGACGAACATGACATCGGAGGTGGCTACTGCCACCTATACCGTGACACCCAATTCGGGAGGTTGCGTGGGTAATCCTTTTGATGTGATAGTTACCGTCCGTCCGATACCTACTGTGGATGCTATAAAAGATACACTACTTTGCGCCGGTGTGAAGTATACTCAACTGCAGGATTTCTCAGGTACTGTATCCGGAACGGCATATTCGTGGAAAAGTGATACCGGTGCAATCGGGATTCCATTGTCAGGAACAGGAAGGATACCTTCGTTTACCACCATCAATACAACGGCAAGCCCGATCACAGCGACCATCACAGTCACACCCGAAGCAAACGGTTGCACGGGAAGTTCCAAAATATTTACCATCACTGTTGATCCTGTTCCGGCAGTTATAGCAATACCGGATGTGGTTGTGTGCCCGAATGAAACGACAGCACGCATTAAGCTGAATAGTCCTGTGAGTGGTACTACTTTTTCATGGGTGAGCTCCAATGATTCCATTGGATTGGCGCACAGCGGCAACGGGGATATTCCAGCTTTTACAGCCATTCATGCAGGAACAGGTTCTTTGATTGATACCATCACTGTTATTCCTTCGAATGCCCAGGGATGTCAGGGAGCACCCGTATCTTTCACCATAACGATACATCCGCTATCAACACTGAACGCTGTGCCTGATATCACCCTGTGCAATAATCAGATCAGCGGAGTTATTCCTTTTACAGGGAATGAGACGGGTATCACCTTTTCGTGGGTTAACCCGAATCCTGCTATTGGATTGAAAGCCACAGGGATCGGGGACATTTCGGCCTTTAAAGCCATTAATAACGGACCTGTTCAAGTCATGGATACTATCACGGTTACTCCCGTCAATGCATCGGGATGTGCAGGAACGCCACAATCTTTCACCATCACCGTAAATCCAAACCCAACGGTTCAGCTGACAAACCTGGTGGTATGTGACAGCACGCAGGTGGCGATGATTAAATTTACGGGAAATGTACCCAACACGACTTACAATTGGAAATTTGACAATACGTCGATCGGGCTGACACAAACGGGAGGTATCGACAGCATCCCATCATTCAGGGCTATCAACAATGGCAATGTTCCGATAACAGCCATTTTTACAGTGACTCCCGGTTCAAACGGATGTACGGGTACTGACAATACCTTTAGCATAACCGTAAATCCATTGCCGGTAGTAACCTTTTCACTGATCAACCAGACCGTATGCTCCGGCTCATCCACCTCTCCGGTGCAGCTGAAAAGTAACGTGGCTGGCAGTACTTTCAGATGGACAGCGGTGGAACCTACAGGGATAAGCGGAGTGATCCCCTCGGGCACCGGAAATCAACTTCCACAGCATGTGTTAGTCAATACGACGAGTCAACCCGTTGATGTTATTTATTCAGTCAGGGCGGTATATACAAACGGGGAAAGCTGCGAAGGAATTCCTGTTGACTACAGGTTTACCGTAAACCCTGCTCCAGCGATCCAGCCAGTAAAAATAACAATTTGTAATGGAGGAACCCTTGTGATAAACCCATCCGATGGCAATGGAAACATTGTTCCTTCTACTACCCGTTATACCTGGGGTTCTCCGGTGATAAGCCCGGCGAAATCCATTACAGGGTTTTTCCCGGAAAGCGCTGCCCAGGATTCCATGATCCAGGCATTGACGAACAAAACGAATCAAACTGCCATCGTCACTTATACCGTGACTCCGGTATCGGGAACCTGTACCGGCAATCCGTTTACGGTGGAAGTGACTGTAAATCAAACACCCGACATTGTGTTCTCACTACCGAACCAGGTGATCAGTACGGGCAAAACATCCCTGCCTGTTACTCCTGCATTCTCAACGGGAAATGTCAAATACACATGGACAGTGGATATACCATCGGGGATTACCGGACAAACCAAGCCTACTTCCAACCAGATACCGGCACAGACACTGGTAAACCTGACGAATCAAAAGCTGACCGTTATTTATACGGTTACTTCCGAATTTGCAGATGGAAGCACCTGCGCAGGTACAACGGCAAGCTACCTGATTACGGTGAATCCTACCATTGTCACCAACTATACGGTTTCAGATTACAACGGTTATAATGTAAATGTGGCAGGTGGCAACGATGGGTGGATTGATGTGACGGTCAATGGTGGCTCGGGTAGCTATAAATATACATGGACTGCTCCCGATGGAACGATCCTGAAGGATTCTACCAATCATGTCTCGGGGTTACCTGCCGGCAATTATACACTGACAGTCACGGATGGAGTTGCAGTTCCCGTCACGTTGAATATCACACTGACTGAACCTTCCACATTGAAAATTAATGAGACCCACCGGAATATCAACTGTTATGGTGAAAGTACAGGTGCTATCCATATCGATGTATTCGGAGGTGCACCTTTTGAAAACATTCCCGGCATTTATACCTACAATTATTCCTGGATTTGTCCCGATGGAACGGTGATCAAGAGTAAGGACTTAAGCAATATTGCTGCCGGTACCTATGTGTTGAAAGTAACGGATGCCACGGGTTATTTCAACGTACTCAACGTGGTGATCACTCAACCTGAAAAGCTGGTTTTAACGCTGACTACAAAACCCATTAGTTGCTACGGTTCGAATGATGCTTCCATAAAGTTTAACATCGCCGGAGGCACTAAACCCTATCAGATTCTGTGGAATAATTTAGGGAGCGGAACATTTCAGGATAACCTGTCACCCGGAGACTACACCGTGACAGCCATTGATTCATTGGGGTGCAGTCAAACGGCAAAAGTCACCATCAGTGAATCACAGTTCTCCATAAATCCTGCAATAACGCCTGTCACATGCTTTGGAGCCAACGACGGAAGCATTAACCTGAACATATCGGGAGGTGTACCTCCGGTATCCATCAGCTGGGATGATGATCCTGCCGCGGGGAATGTCAGGAACCGCCTGAATCCGGGAACTTATAACGTTACGTTGATGGATGGCACTTCCTGTACATTCACCAAAAAGTTTATCATTCTTGAACCCCTGAAACTGGAATCAACAGCTTCTATCACGGATGCCTTTGGATGCAATACTCCAAACAGCGGCAGTGTTAACCTGTTGGTAACAGGAGGAACACCTCCTTATACTTACAACTGGTCGAACGGAGCAGTCACTGAGAAGCTAAACCAGGTGGCAGCAGGCGATTATTCGGTTACCGTCACTGATCTTCATGGTTGCATGGTCACCGAATCATATCGGGTGAAAAGGCAGACACCTCTCTCGATTGGAATCACAACCACCAACAGTTTTGATTGTCTGACAAAAATTGTTTCACAAATCAGTAGTGCGGAAATTACAGGAGGAGTACCACCGTACCAGTTAATGTGGTCGAGTGGCACTGTGAGCGGTGTGAATAACGACACCATGGTCACTACCCGGAGCGGAATGGTGCAGGTGCAGGTTACTGATGGGTTGGGATGTATGGCTACGAGCTCATTTAATGTTGATATCCGGAATCCGGGAATAAAGTACCAGGTACTTTTCTGTAATCAATATTCATTCCAGTTTAACGCTGTCACTCCTACGGATAACGAAGATTACTCCTATTCATGGGATTTTGGAGATGGCGGGATATCCTCTCTTCAAAATGTAGTGCATGCTTTTAATACTTCGGGAAGCCACAACGTTAGGTTGATTCTTAAATCTTCGTCATGCACCAGTTACTATGAACAAGTAATATCGGTTGAACCCGGACCTATGTTAGCCATTGACAAATCTCCGACATTTTGTGCGGGTGACTCGGTTGTCGTACACGTCACAGGTGCCAAGTCCTATCAGTGGAATGATGGTACGAAACAGGACAGTATTATTATAAAACGTGCCGGGGAATACATAGTGACGGGTACTTCCGGTACAGGTTGTACCTCAACGCTCGCTTTTACCGCTTCGCATTATGATGCTACCGAATATACCATTCATACCGACAGGGATGGAGTCACCAATGATAACATACCATTGCATTTATGGAGCGAGGTTGCGGCGGGATCAGAGTATTACTGGGATTTCGATGATGGAAAGACTGATCAGGGTAATGATATTACCCACATATTCGACATTACACGGGATGGATACTACGATGTAAAACTAAGGGTGGTCAATGACCATGGCTGTATTCAAAACGTCACAAAACGGATCTGGATCACTCAGAGTAAAGTGCCGAATGTATTTACTCCGAATGGGGATGGGAAGAATGATGTCTTCATGAAAAACTGGAAAATTCAGGTTTACAACCGCAACGGGATTCTCATCTACGAGGGGAAAGATGGTTGGGATGGCACCCGCAACGGGAAACCGGTATCCAACGATACGTATTTCTTCGTGGTGTATTATTCAACTGGAACAGGGACAAAAACAAATACCGGATTCGTGACGGTTATTCGATAATCAGGAAAGTATGAGAAAAATTGTATGCCTTTTACTTATGAATGTAGTGATGCTCTCACTGATTGCTCAATCGAATATCCGGTTGAACGATTTCTGGGACAAGACCTACTTTATAAACCCGGCATCAATTAACGACGTTGGCCTGGCAGAATTCAATATGGCTGCCCGAAAACAATGGGTGGGCTTTCCGGGTTCACCATCCACACTCTTTGCCACGGCTACCACATATCTCGAAAATATGCATGCGCAGTTCGGTTTAAAAGTGATGCAGGATAAAATAGGGCTTACAAGTACTTCCGATATTGATTTTACCTATGCTTATTCCCTGGAGCTTCAAAATAACTGGAAGTTGAATATGGGTCTTGGAGCATGTTATCAGATGCTCTCGTATGATCAGAATGAATTGGTGCTCCCGGCTGATGACGATCCTACTATCTATCAAAAGTTGCTGAAGGAGAACAATTTTAACGCAAATCTGGGATTGGAGCTCACCAATAAATTCTGGAAAATAGGAGCTTCAAGCCAGAATATGTTTTCAATTTTTTCGAGCAGCAACAGGCAATTCGTTAATACCAATTTCCTCTATGCGATGTATCGTGAATACTCACACGATTATGTCAACCTTGGATATGGGGCATGCGGTATCCAGTATGGGAACCTGTATCAAATGGAGTTCAATCTGACGGGCTATTTCAAGGTCACGCCTGAGACAGATGTCTTTCAATTAGGGGTATTCTATCGTACCTGGAATGAAATGGGAGTACTATTTGGTATTGATTTAACAAAACAATTTCATCTATCCTACAGCTATGATTATAATGTGGGAGGAATTAGCCGAAGCTCTGTGGGAACACAGGAACTGATATTGACATATAAACTGCCGAAAGAATGGAGATGTAAAAACTGCTGGTACTAAGTAGTGATTAGTGATAAGTGATAAACGATTAGTTGATGTGATGATGTGATGATTTGATGATTTGATGATTTGATAATGCGTGAATGTGATGATGTGATGATGCGTTAAGTTATCAATGCGTCTAATCGAAAAAATCGGCTAGACGCAAGATGTGATGTGAACCACTTACTTTGCAATTATTTAAACTTGATTCGAGTTATCTCAATTCCTCCAGGATATGTTACATCTGCCTGATCTTCTGCTGTGATAAAAACCTCACTGAATTTGAAAGGAGTTAGCGTTTCTATTCCAGCTGTCTCAGCATTTTTAATTTTTAGTTTTCCGATGTTTCGAACCCCGTCAGTTTCAGATACAATTTGTTTGTTTGTCTTTCCTACTCTACTGGTTTTTTGGATTCCACCCCTTTTTAAATGTGTGGTCATTTATGATTCTGAAAGTTTAATCATTGAAGCTTGTTTGACTTTCGTTTTCTATTTATTTAAACACCCGACAAAGGTATGGTCATTAATTCTCCTTTTGTTACATAATTTAAACTATAAGTTGCAATATTCATACTTTATCATGCAAAGTTGTTTAAATAAGTAATTGAATGCGGATAAAACGGATGTAAACAACGCGGATTTAAGCGGCTTAATATTTTATCCGTTTAAATCCGCGTTTGGAAATTCGTCTGTGTTCTTTTTGTAAAAGTAAACAGAGCAGCTTATGTTACTATTTTGTGGTTTAATATAACTTAAAAATCCACCTCCTTTGGGGGTGGTTGTTTAATTGGCAAGATAAAAAGAGCCTACCACATAATCATAATATTTATTGAAATATGGATTTTAGTTTTTATCAATTCTACTTTTTAGAAGATATAGTTAAACAGAAATCCAACTATCATTATTCCAATTGACACTATACCAATAAAAGTCAAAATCAACGGCATTTTCAGTACTTTCTTCAAGATAATCATTTCCGGTAGTGATAATGCAATCACCGACATCATAAATGCGAGAGCAGTACCAAGTGATGCTCCTTTTTCTATTAATACTGACACGATTGGAACAATTCCGGCAGCGTTCGAATAAAGTGGGATACCTATCAGTACTGAAAGCGGTACAGCATACCAGACATCCTTACCCATAAATGAGGCCATAAATTCGGCAGGGACATATCCGTGAGCACCGGCACCGACTAAAATGCCAAATGCCACATACAACCATACTTTGCCGACAATCTCTTTCACAGCATCATACCCCATGGAAATCCGTTGGGAGAAAGTAATTTTCCCTTCGTCATCACTTTCACCCGGTTTGGTAGCATAAACCCATTCTTCCACCCAATGTTCAAGCTTCAATTTGCCGATAATCCAACCGGCCACGATTGCAATAATTAAGCCTGTGCCAATATAAATGGCTGCTACTTTCCACCCAAACATACCGTATAGAAGTATCACCGCCACTTCGTTAATCATGGGGGCTGCTATCAGGAACGAAAACGTGACACCCAGCGGTACACCCGACTCTACAAAACCTAAAAATAACGGTATGGCCGAGCACGAACAGAATGGGGTAACAATTCCCAACATTGATGCCAGGATATTACCTGTGAAGGTGGATTTGCCTTCTAAAGCTTTTCGGGTACGTTCGGCAGTAAAATAACTGCGGAGAATTCCCACAAAGAAAATAATTAAGACCAATAGCATCAATACTTTCGGAAACTCAAAAATAAAGAATCGCAATGCTTCAGCGAGGTGAGTGTCTTTTTGCATTCTCAAAAACGTATCAACAAACCAATCGGTTACCGGTTGCAGGTTACTATAAATCACATACCATACGGGCAATAATATCAGGGGTATGATGACGTTTTTATTTAATTTCATAACTCAGTTTTTTTAAAGTTCGATCTTAATGCAGTTCGTAATAGTACGAACAATTTGAATAAAAAATATATTTATAGCTTAACAATGACCACAACCGCAGTTGGAAATCCTCTTGAAATTTGATGCCGGTAACAAAGCGTTTATGTCTGATGAACAGCACTTACCCGAAGGATTGAGCTCCTTGCATTGATTCCCTGTGCAAGCTCCGGTCATTTCCTGAATATCTTTCAGTGTTTTTGCACCTTCAAAAATGGCTTTCTCAATTTCGCTTTTGGTGACTTGTTTGCAATGACAAATAATTTCATCCATAATATTATAATTTGAAAATGTAATAATTTTATAAATTTGAATAAGCTCTATTGTTAATTGCGGCTTTAAGTACCCTAAAATGAAAAATTCAGCAATCAAAGTTACCCTTCGGGGTTAGTGGGCAAAGAATATAACCGTGTAATAAATACCTACCCCGATAAAAACAACTGAAATAGCACGCCTGAACCAAAGCTCAAAAGTCTTGATATGATTGTACAACTTACCTACATTACCCACTGCATAAGCCAATAACCATGCAAAAAGAATGACTGGTAATCCGGTGGCTATAGCAAATAAAACAGGCAGATACAGACCGCTTGCACTCGCTACGGTCATAGGAATGAGCATCACGAAATACAAAACACCACTATATGGACAAAATGCCAGGGCGAAAACCATTCCTAACAATAGTGTGCTCCAATAACTGCCTTTGCTGTTTTCTCCAATTTTATCAGTTAAGCCTGAGAATCCTGGGAATTTAATTTTTATCACATTGAGCATAAACAATCCTATCAGAATGAGCACAGGACCCAATAATTTTTCGCCCCAACCCTGAAACAACATGGAGATATGCGTTTTGCTCGCACCAAAGAAAATAATGAGTGCCAACCCGGTGTAACTAATTACGCGACCTAATGTATACACTAATCCATTGATAAAAACCCGACGGCGATCTTCAATGTCACGACTGATAAAACCAATCGCTGAAATGTTTGTGGCCAGTGGGCAAGGGCTGATGGCGGTCATCAGTCCAAGCAATATGGCAGTTAAGAAAGCGTAGTGGGAATTTTCTAAAATGTCTTGAAGTATTTCCATTTGGGAAAATGTGTTGATGTGTTGACGTGTTGATGTGTTGATTTGAAGATGAAGAGATTTGAAGATTTGAAGATAAGATGGTCTATGAAGGATTGGTTTTTGAAGAACTGATAATTTTTGAAAGGACATGAATGATGGAGGTTATTTTAACATCCAACCCAACCGGATTTGGATAACTAGGAGATAAATTGCACAATGTTAACCAATAATCGGTTTCGTCAGCTTCTTTGGCAGCAATTTTGATTTTATGAATAAAATCAGCTTTACTTTCAGCATTTTGTGCCTCATGTACATTTGCCCCAATTGAAGTACCTGATTTAAGCAATTGATTCGATATAATAAACTTTCGTTTGTTTTCTAGCAATTCACAATATTCAATTATTTGAAGTGCAAAATCAATTGATAGATTTACAATTAAATTCTCTTTATCATTTCTCATAATATTAAATATTTAATTAATTAGCTTTTGAATACAACATATCTCTTAATCTTCAAATCAACACATCAACACATCA